>NZ_JBEOWS010000067.1:0-32614 GCF_040296125.1 Streptomyces sp. NPDC002265
CGCCCGCCCCGACCCCGCGCCCGCCCCGACCCCGGGCCCGCCCGGACCCCGCGCCCGCCCCGACCCCGCGCCCGAGCCCGCGCCCGCGCCCGAGCCCGCGCCCGACCCCGCGCCCGAGCCCGCGCCCGCGGCGCGCTGCGGTCACGCGCCCCGTGTCACGCGATGTTCGCCCGGTGGACGCCCGCACTCCCGCCCGCGCTCATCTGCTTCCTCTCCGCCCCGAAGAAGCTGGCCGGGAGCACGGCGACCCTTGCACCGAAGGGCTGAGCACACATGCACCTTCCCTACCAGCGCGGCGCGTTGCACGACCTGCCCGACAGCCCGCAGGCCTACGACGCCGTCCTCGCCGACGTCACCGAGCAGGCCCTGGCCCGGCTGACCCCGGACGGCAGCCTCGAACACCCCGCCGGCGGCGACGACATCGGCGACACCTCGCTCGGCGTCACCTCGCTGCTGGCGCTCGCCTGGCAGCGCTCCCGGGACCCGCGCCTGCCCGCGGCGGTCGGCCGCAGCCTCGCCTTCCACCTCCGCGAGCGCGTCTACCGCGAGGACAACCCCGGCTACCCCAACCTGCGACGGCGCGGCACGCAACTGCCGTACGCCCGCTATGTCCTGGAGGCGGGCGCGCACCCGATCGGCGACTGGCCCAGCACGGTGTGGGCGCTGCTCCAGGCGGTGAACGTGCTGGACGCGGCGGACGGGCTGGTCGCCGGCACCCAGCGCGTGCAACTCCTCGACACCGCGCACGGCTACTGGCGCCGGCTCACCGAGGCGACCTTCTTCAACCCGCAGGAGGCGGGCAACCAGGCCATCGGCTGTGTCGTGGGCGGCCTGATGCTGGCCCGCCATCTCCCGCCGGAACAGGGGGAGTCGGTACGCTCACGCGCGCTCACGCTGTACGCCGACGAGATCCGCGCCCGCCGGATCCGCGACCGGGGCGCGCTGCTGCCCCCCGAGCACCGCGGGGCGTACGACAACAACTACGGCCCGATCTCCCTCTCCTTCCTCGCCCAGGCCCACCGGGTCAGCGGCGAGGGGATGTTCGCCGAGGACGGGGACGCGCTGGCCCGCTACCTCGACGCCCGGCTGACCAACGGCGGCTTCGACATCGGCGGCCCCCGCTACAGCGAACAGCACTCCGGCTTCGAATCGGTCCTGGGGCTGCGCTACTTCGGCCGGCGCATCGGCTCCGACCTGGGCCGCTACCGGGGCGACAGCCGCTGGGGCCGTCACGCGACCAGGGCCGGCGACGGTCTCGACGGCCACTTCGCGTTCATGCTGGTCTGGCAGATCCAGGACCCCACGCGCTGGCACCGCACGCCCGCCGCCTCGACGGCACGGCACCAACTGCGCGCGGGTACCGTCTCGGTGGCCTTCGACGACCGGATGACCCCGACGCTCGTCGAGGCGGCGGGCACGTACTGTCTCGCCGCCGCCGTGAACCGTCAGCACGGCTTCGGACCGGTGCTCGACGGCTTCCTGATGTGCCGCCCGGCGGGCGAGGTCCGCGTCCGGGACGTGCGCGCGGACGGCCTGACGGCCAAACTGGTCACCAAGCCGGTCGTCGGCCGCGACCACGTCCTGCGCCATGTGCGGTCCCTGTACGTCACCGACGGCACGAGCCTGTGGACGACGGTCGTCGTGCAGCGGCTGGACGGTACGCCGTACCTGCTGGCCGGACTGCCCTACGCCGCCGACGACGGGGACCGGGTACGCAGGACCGCGCACGCACGGGTGACGGGCGCGGGCCCGCTGCGGCTCACCCACCCCCGCTCCACCGGGGTCGACCACTTCGACACCCGCGCCGCGACCACACAGGAGCAGGCCGCCTTCGCGTTGGCCGCCGACCCCCGGGTGTACGGCAACCCCGACGAGGGCTGGCGGCACCTGGTCTCCTCCAGCGCGCTGGAGGCGGATCCGGCCCCCGGCGCCCCGGAGCACCTGCATGTGTTCGCGGTGCGCTACGGCCCCGAGGGCGGCCCGTTCGCCCCCGCCTTCGAGGACGGCGCGACGGGCCTGACGGTCCGCACGGAGGCCTTCACCGCACTGATCGGACAGCCGGCGGGCGACGCGTCGGGGGAACCGGAACTGACGCTCCACGCCTGAGCGACGGCCGTCCCGCCCTTGCTAGGCACCTGCCGCGGCCTGTGGCAGGGCCGCCTCCGGTACCACCAGGTCGGCCCGCTCCCGAGTTCCCGCCACCAGGTCGGCGTTGCGCTGGTCCGTGCCCAGTACCCACGCCACGGCCTCCTCGTGCCCCTTGCCGAACTCCTCGTGCCGGGCCACCAGCCGCCGGATCCGCTCCTGCTCGTCGACCTCGCAGAACCACACCTCGTCCAGCTGCGGCCGTACCCGCGCCCAGGCGCCCGTCCCCAGCAGCAGGTAGTTCCCCTCCGTCACGACCAGCCGCGCCGTCGACGGCACCGGGACCGCCCCCGCGAGCGGCTGTTCCAGCACCCGTTCGAACCCGGGCGCGTACACGGGGTCGTCCCCCTCCGCCTCCTCCCGCAACCGCCGCAGCAAGGCCGCGTACCCGGCCGCGTCGAACGTGTCCGGCGCGCCCTTGCGGTCCCTGCGGCCGAGCCGGTCCAGCTCGATGTCGGCGAGGTGGAAGCCGTCCATCGGGACCTGCGCGACCCAGGCGGGCCCGTCCCCGTTCAGCTCCCGGACCAGCCAGGCGGCGAGCGTGCTCTTGCCCGCTCCCGGGCTGCCGGTGATCCCGAGGATCGCCCGCCGGCCCGGCCGCACGAGCGCGGCGGCCCGGCGCAGCAGGTCCGCGGAGGCCGGGCGCGAGGCGCCCTTCCCCGACGTCGGATCGGACTCGGTCGGCGGTGCGTCAGGGGACATGAGGCGATCATCCAGCCGATCGGACGCCCTGACCAGGGAACGGGACGGCCGAGCCGCCCGAACGCACCGGCTTCCGATTCCGCCGGCGAGCAGCCTTCAGAGTGCGTTGATCGCCGACGGCGCGCGTTCCGCGCGGGTCAGGGCGCGCAGCAGCGCCGTCCGGCCGTGCCGCCGGGCGGCGAGTCGGGCCAGCAGGGTCAGCACGGGATCGAACGCGGCGGCCGGGAGCTCCGGTGCGGGGATTCCCACGCTGACCGCCAGATCGTCCAGGTGAACGGCGAGTTCCGTCATCCGCGTCACAAGGAGGTCGTCGAGGCTCAGGGCCCAACCTGTCCGGGGCAGGAAAACAGCCCGGTCGCCCGGGATCTCCGGCAGGGCGAACCGTTGTCGGGCGAGTTCCGCTTCGGCGCGCTCGAGCAGCGCACGGACGCCCCCGGACGCGATCTCCGCCCCCTTCGCCCGGATACCGGTGTTCACCTCGGCGTCGAGTGGCGCATCGATCCACTCGGCACGCGCATAGTGCTCGAGAAGGGGGATCGGTGCCTGCCCCGACGCGGATTCCCGCAGCGCCGGAGTCACGCTGAAGACCTGGTACGCCAGATGACCGGCCAAGGCGGCGACGGACATCTCCGCCAACGCGCTCGGCTTCTCCCAGGAAGCGGCGACCTCCGGCGCGCTCAGCAATGTCACCGCCTGAGTCGCGGCACCCAGATACGCGTCTGCGAGACCCATCACGCCCCCGTCACCGGTCGGCCCCGGTACGCCGATCGGCGACCGGGCAGCGCCTCCGATGATAGGCCCGGCAACTGCGCCCGAGGCCGGATGCGGCACATCCGGGCGGACCGCGGTCGCGGCCCCCGGGCCGCGGAAGGGCTCGGTCTCGCGGCCGTGATGTGGCAAGGTGCGACGAGGTGACGGGGAGACCGCGGGGAGGACGGCATGGCTGAGCTTCGTAAAGGTGAGAACACGGCTGTGGGCTCAGGGTGCGTCACCGTCGAACTGCACGCGGTGGGTGAAGCGGTCGATCTCAGCGCCCTGCTGATCGCCGCGGACGGGAAGGTCAGGTCCGACGACGACCTGGTCTTCTACAACCAGCCCTCCGCCGAGTCCGGAGCCGTCCGGCACTTTGCCGCCGACGCCGGGGGGCCCGAGCGGATCGCCGTGGATCCGGCCGCACTTCCCGCGGACGTGGACCGGGTCGTCCTGGTGGGCAGCTGCGACCCCGACGACACGACCCGTACCTTCAGTGACGTCAAGGACGTGCTGGTACGTGCCGGGCAGGACGGGGCCGAACCGGTGCGGTTCGGCCCGCCTGCCCTCGTGGACCGCGAGCGGGCCGTGCTGCTGATGGAGCTCTACCGCCGAGGTCCGGTCTGGAAGCTGCGTGCCATCGGACAGGGCTACGCCGACGGACTGTCCGGCCTCGCCACCGACTTCGGCATCCGGGTCGAGGAGCCGCAGGCCCCCTCGGCAGGGGAGCGTCCCGATGCCGACCACGAGGGGTCCCCGCCCGTCACCCCTGCGGCGCTGCAGCCGGAGCCGGAGCCGGAGCCGGAGCCGGAGCCGGAGCCCGGCCCGCCGCCCGTCGGTGGCGCGGGGCCGACGAGCCTGCACAAGCCCCCGCTGGGCAGAGTCAGCCTCGACAAGGGTGGCCGGATCTCGATCGGGCTGGACAAGACGGACCGCGAGTCGGTGGTCACCGCCTCCCTGGAGTGGGACGGCGGCAGCGACCGGCGCCGCAGGATGGGCGCCGACCTCGATCTGTACGCCCTGTTCGTGCCCGCCTCGAAGGCCGTGCGCGGCGGGACGGCGCCCGGCACCCTCGTCAAGGCCGGTCATGTGGCGCAGGGCGAGCCGGTGCGCCCCCGGCCGACGGCCGCCGGGACCGGGGCCGCTTCGGACACGGCGAAGGAGGGGAAGGGCGGCGACGTCGTCTACTACAAGCACCTCGGTTCGGTGACGAGCCCGCCCTACATCTGCCTCGACGGCGACGCACGTGCTCCGGGCCGTGAGTCGCTGCGTATCGTGCGTCCCGAGGAGCAGGGATACGTCCTGCTGTGCGCCTACTCCGCCGTCAGCAACGGCTTCGGCTCCTTCCGCAGTTTCGGTGCGCGGGTCGTCGTCGACGACGGGCGCGGTTCCACCGTCACCGTCCCGCTCTTCGAGAACACCAAGACCCGCTACTGGGTCGCGATCGCCCTCGTCGACTTCACCGGCGCCGACGGTGCGGCCGTCCACCACATCGAGGCCTACAGCGGCCGGATGACGGAACGCCGTCCGGTCCTCAACCCGGACGGGACCATCGCGATGAACGCGGGACCGGTGGAGTTCAAGCGACGCTGACCGCCGAAGCCCGGTACCGGGACGCCGGGTCGGCGCGATGTGGCGCGTGCCACCCCGTGGACGGCGCCGGGCGGGGAACGGTGAAGGTATGACGGAGCTCGGTCTGCCCGAAGACATCATGGCCTGCCTCTTCGACCTCGACGGGGTCGTCACCAAGACCGCCGTGGTGCACGCGGCCGCCTGGAAGGAGACGTTCGACGCGTTCCTGCGCGAGCGCGAGGGCGAGCGTTTCCGGCCGTTCGACGCCGGGGCCGACTACGCCGCGTACGTCGACGGCCGTCCGCGCGCCGACGGGGTACGCACCTTCCTCGCCTCCCGTGGCATCGAACTGCCGGACGGCACGGCGGACGACCCGCCGGACGCCGGCACGGTCCACGGCCTCGGCAACCGCAAGAACGACCTGGTCCTGGAGAAGATCCGCACCCAGGGCGTCGAGGCCTACGACGGCACCCTGCGCTACATCGACGCCGTCCGCGCGCACGGCCTGCGGACCGCGATCGTCTCCTCCAGCGCCAACACCCGGGACGTCCTGCGCGCGATCGGCGCCGAGCACCTCTTCGACGTACGCGTGGACGGAGTGGTGGCCGCCGAGCGGAAGCTGCCGGGCAAGCCGCACCCCGACACCTTCCTCGCCGCCGCCCACGACCTCGGGGTGCCGCCCGCCCGCGCCGCCGTCTTCGAGGACGCCCTGGCCGGCGCCGACGCGGGCCGTGCCGGGCACTTCGGATACGTCGTCGGCGTCGACCGGAGCGGACAGGCCGACGCCCTGCGCGCACACGGCGCGGACGTCGTCGTGCAGGACCTCGCCGAACTGGGGGGCCGGGCGTGATCACGCACCGCTCGTACACCGTGGAGCCGTGGGCCGTACGCGAGACGGATCTAGACCTCGACGTGCTCGCCCAGAGCGAGTCGGTGTTCGCGCTGTCCAACGGCCATGTCGGCTGGCGCGGCAACCTCGACGAGGGCGAACCGCACGGTCTGCCCGGCTCCTATCTCAACGGCGTGCACGAACTGCACCCACTGCCCTACGCCGAGGCCGGTTACGGCTACCCCGAGTCCGGCCAGACCGTCATCAACGTCACCAACGGCAAGGTGCTGCGGCTGCTCGTCGACGACGAGCCCTTCGACCTGCGCTACGGACGGCTCGTCTCCCACGAGCGCGTCCTCGACCTGCGCGCGGGCGTGCTGGAGCGGGTCTGCGAGTGGACCTCGCCCGCCGGGACGACCGTACGGGTGCGTTCGACGCGGCTGGTCTCCCTCGCCCAGCGGGCGATCGCCGCCGTGTCGTACGAGGTGGAGGCCGTCGGCCGGCCGGCCCGGGTGGTGATCCAGTCGGAGCTGGTCGCCAACGAGAGCCTGCCCGAACCGGACGGCGACCCGCGCGCGGCCAGGGCGCTGCGCTCGCCGCTGGAACCCGAGGAGGACTTCGCCGCCGGCCGGCGGCTGCGGCTCGTGCACCGCACCCGGCGCAGCGGCCTGCGGGTGGCCGTCGCCGCCGACCACACCGTGACCGGTCCCGAGCGGACCACCACCGGCGCCGAGAGCAACGTCGACGTCGCCCGGCTGACGGTCACCTCCGTGCTGGAGCCGGGCGAGCGGCTGCGGGTGGCGAAGCTGGTCGCCCACGGCTGGTCCGGCGCCCGCTCCCGGCCGGCGATGAGCGACCAGGTCGAGGCCGCCCTGGCGGCGGCCGCGCACAGCGGCTGGCAGGGCCTCCTCGACGACCAGCGGGCCTACCTGGACGACTTCTGGGCGCGCGCGGACGTCGAGGTCGACGGCGACGAGGAGATCCAGCAGGCGGTCCGCTTCGCCCTCTTCCACGTCCTGCAGGCCGGAGCCCGCGCCGAACGGCGCGCGATACCCGCCAAGGGGCTCACCGGCTCCGGCTACGACGGCCACGCCTTCTGGGACACCGAGACCTTCGTCCTGCCCCTGCTCACCCACACCGCGCCCCAGGCCGTCGCGGAGGCGCTGCGCTGGCGGCACAGCACCCTGCCCGCCGCCCGTGCCCGCGCCGCCCAACTCGGCCTGCGCGGCGCCGCGTTCCCCTGGCGGACCATCGAGGGCTCGGAGGGGTCCGCGTACTGGCCGGCGGGCACCGCGGCCTTCCACGTCAACGCCGACATCGCGGACGCGGCGGTGCGTTACACCCAGGCCACCGGCGACACCGGCTTCGAGCGCGAGACCGGGCTCGAACTGCTGGTGGAAACCGCCCGGTTGTGGCGTTCGCTGGGCCACCACGATCCGGGCGGTGCCTTCCACATCGACGGCGTGACCGGGCCCGACGAGTACAGCGCCGTCGCGGACGACAACACCTACACCAACCTCATGGCCCGTACGAACCTGCTGGCCGCCGCCGACACCGCCGAACGCCATCCCGAGGAGGCCGCCCGGCTCGGCGTCGACGCCGAGGAGAGCGCGGCCTGGCGGGACGCGGCCCAGGCGATGCACATCCCCTACAACCACGAACTCGGCGTGCACGAACAGCACGAGGGCTTCACCCGCTACCAGCGCTGGGACTTCGCGGGCACCCGGCCCGACCAGTACCCGCTGCTGCTGCACTTCCCCTACTTCGACCTCTACCGCAAGCAGGTCGTCAAACAGGCGGACCTGGTCCTCGCCATGTACATCTGCGGCGACCACTTCGACGACGAGCAGGTCGCCCGCAACTTCGCCTACTACGAACCGCTGACCGTACGGGACTCCTCGCTCTCGGCGTGCTGCCAGGCCGTGGTCGCCGCCCAGGCCGGCCATCTCGACCTCGCCCACGCCTACGCGGCCGAGGCGGCGCTGATGGACCTGGCGGACCTGGAGCACAACACCCGCGACGGACTGCACATCGCGTCGCTGGCCGGCACCTGGACGGCGCTGGTGGCGGGCTTCGGCGGACTGCGCCGCGACGGCGGCACGCTCCGGTTCGCGCCCCGCCTGCCCGAGCGGCTGGGCCGGCTGGCCTTCACCCTCCAGCACCGCGGCCGCCGGCTGCGCGTGGAGATCAGGCAGGACAAGGCCACGTACACCCTGCTGTCCGGGCCGCCGCTGACCCTGCGCCACCACGGCGAGTCCCTGTCCCTGAACGGGGACGGTCCGCAGGTACGGCCGGTCCCTCCGGCACCGCCGCGCCCGGCCCCCGAACAGCCCGCCCACCGCACCCCGAACGCCCGCTGAGCCGTGCGGTACCGGGCGCGATGTGCGCGGAATCCCGCCCGGCTCCGCACACCTTCACGCTCGCCCCGCCGTCACACCCCCAATCCCAACTCCTTGTGCCACTTCGCGAGTTGCTGCTGTGGATCGCCGGTGTACGACCACGGCGTACGCGTCGCCCGGCGGCCGAGCATCCGCAGCAGCGCACCCGCGATGTCCTCGGCACCGGCCAGACAGGCCGCGTGCGCGAGGTGGTTGAGGTCACGCAGCTCGCTCGGTTCGGCCGGCGCGCCGAGGTCGGCGCGGTCCGCCAGCCAGCGCTGCCAGGTGCGCCGCACATCGCTCACCGCACCGGCGTTGTCCCAGTGCCGGCCCAGCCGCACCACGGTCTGGCGGCCCCCGGCCGCGTCCAGGGCGTAGCGGTACTCCTCGACCCGGGCGTACTGCACCAGCACCGGCAGCGCGCAGCCGGGCGGCGCCGCGCCCGCCGCGTCGCGGGCGAAGTCGTACATGATGCCGTGGGTGCCGTGCCAGCGCGCGGAGTAGTAGTGCAGCACCTGGAGGTGACCCTCCACGCTGTACGGGTCGCGCCGGTGCAACTCGTCCCACCAGCGCGCCAGTTCCTGCCCGCGCACCCCCGACGGGTACAGCCGGGCCACGGAGACCAGGGACACCCACGGCGTCGGGTCCTGGGGCAGGGCCTCGGCCGCCCGCAGGCACGCCACCACCGCGGTGTCCACCCGGTGCTGGTCGATGGGCACACCCCGGCCGGCCGCGATGGCCAGGGTGAAGGCCCGCACCGTCTCGGTGGCCGCCCGCAGCACCAGCGCGTCGGCGTTGTGCGGTTCGGCGGCCAGCCAGGTCTCGACCGCGGAACTGTCCGCGCAGGCCTGTGCGAGCAGCCGGACCCGGTGTCCCCGGGCGGCCCAGTCGGGGCCGGTGGCCCGCAGCAGTTCCCGCAGCCCCTGCCAGCGGCCGATAACGATGTCGTGCCGGGCGGAGGTGACGGCCGTGTCCCCGCAGTCGGGGTCGAAGTCGGGAACGAAACGGTCTCGCGCCATCGGAATCCCCTTCAGAAATCGGTGGGGAGACCCTCATGGGCGGCCGAAGCCGCGGTGGCACGGTCGGCCGGGACGTACTCCGTGGCGACCGTGCGGCTGGCGTCCAGCCGGGCGGGCCGGTAGTAGTCGCTGCCCTGCCGCCAGTACCAGATCATCGGGACCAGTCCGACGGCCAGCCCGCCGATGCCGATCGCGACGGCCGCCGCGCTCAGCTCGCCCAGCGACTCGACGAAGATCCAGAACATGAACAGGGCGCCGAACAACGGCCACACCCCGCCGAACACGAAGTGGGCGGGCGACTTCAGCAGCATCCTGCGGTAGGCGACGACCACCGCGAGGCCCGCGAGGCCGTAGTACACGGCGATCTGGAGACCGATCGCCGAGACGGCGGCCGCGAGGATGTCGCCCACCGAGCCCAGCGCGTTGGCCGCGACGAACATCGCGAGCGCCACCGCGCCGACCACCGTGATCGCCACCCACGGGGTGTTCCAGGTGCGGTGCACCCGGCCCAGCGCGGCCGGCATCGTACGGTCCCGGCCCATCGCGAACAGCGAGCGGGTGACCTGGATGAGCGTGGTCTCCAGGGTGGCGATGGTGGACAGCATCACCGCCACGATCAGCAGCTTGCCGCCCCAGCCCGGCCAGATCTCCTCCCCGAGCGCCCCCAGCACGTTGGCGGCGTTGTCCTCGATCTGCCGGGTGGACAGGACCACGTTCACCACGACCGTGAACACCTCGAACAGCAGGAACACGATCCCCACTCCGATCAGGCCCGCGAGTCCTGTCGTACGGCGGCTGTTGCGGGTCTCCTCGCTCAGGTTGCTGGTGACGTCCCAGCCCCAGTAGTAGAACGCGGCGACCAGCGCGCCCGACGCGAACCCCGACACCCCGTCGAAGTGACCGAACCCGAACCAGGACCAGTCGAAGGCGCGGGCGTTGCCCGAGTGGAAGAGCGCCAGCACCGCGAACAGGGCCAGGACGGCCAGCTCGACGCCGGACATGAGCAGTTGGGCGCGGACGGTCAGCCGCGCGCCGCCCAGCACCACACCCAGCATCACCAGGAACCAGGCCGCGCCGACGAGCGTCGACAGGGCGGTGTCGTCGGCGAGGCCCTCGTCGAAGAGCGCGAGCGTCATCGAACCGGCGGGCAGCGATCCGGCCACCATGAAGATGGTCGCCGAGACCACCAGCGCCCAGCCGCTGACGAACCCCAGGAAGGGGTGGAGCGTGCGCCCCACCCACGAGTAACTGGCGCCCGCGTTCACGTCGATGCGACCGAGATAACTGAACGCCAGCGCGATGCCGAGCATGGGTATCACGCAGTACAGCAGAGCCGCGGGACTGGCCAGACCGACCGTGCCGACCAGTACCGCGGTGGTCGCGGCCAGCGAGTAGGCCGGAGCACTGCCCGCGACCGCCATCATCACCGTGTCGAACGTACCGAGGACGCCCGCCTGGAGTCCTCTGCCCCTGCTCTTGCTCATGGCTGTGCTGCTTTCCGTCGTGCACGACGCGAGGGCGGCCGACCCGGCCCCGACGAGGTCGGGAGGTGGAGTGCGGCCGCCGTGCGCCGGAGGGGATGGCCTCGGGTCAGGGACGGCGAAGGAGCCGGTGGCCGCCGCTCGACCGCTGTGTCGGCCGAAAGATCACACCGAGTGTGCGAGTGATGATAGCCCCAACATCCCCGGTCCCGTCCCCGGCCCGGTTCCCCGACACGGTCTCCGGGCCGGTCCCGGGTCAGTCCCCGATGCGGTCCAGCTGGCGCAGCTTGTTGGTGGCGTCCAGCGCCGCGACCTTGTAGGACTCGGCGAGCGTCGGGTAGTTGAACACCGCGTTGACCAAGTAGTCGACCGTTCCGCCGCAGCCCATGACGGACTGTCCGATGTGGATCAGCTCCGTCGCCCCGGTGCCGAAGCAGTGCACACCGAGCAGCTTGCGGTCCTCGGGGGAGACCAGCAGCTTCAGCATGCCGTGCTGGTCACCGATGATCTGACCGCGCGCCAGCTCCCGGTAGCGGGCGATACCGACCTCGAACGGCACGCAGTCCTCGGTCAGTTGGTCCTCGGTGCGGCCCACGAAACTGATCTCGGGAATGGTGTAGATGCCGATCGGCTGGAGGTGGTCCATCTGACCGACCGGCTCCCCGAAGGCGTGGTACGCCGCCGAACGCCCCTGCTCCATCGAGGTCGCGGCCAGCGCCGGGAAACCGATGACGTCGCCGACGGCGTAGATGTGCGGCACCTCGGTGCGGTAGTGCTCGTCGACGGTGATCCGGCCGCGCGGATCGGCGCTCAGTCCGGCCTTGTCCAGGTCGAGTTCGTCGGTCAGGCCCTGCCGGCCCGCCGAGTACAGCACCGCGTCCGCCGGTATCTTCTTGCCGCTCTCCAGGACGGTGAGCGTGCCGCGCGCATGGCGCTCGACGGAGGCGACCGTCTCCCCGAACCTGAACGCGACGGCGAGATCGCGCAGATGGTACTTCAGCGACTCGATGACCTCGACGTCGCACATGTCGAGCATCCCGGCCCGCTTCTCGACCACGGTGACCTTGCTGCCGAGCGCGGCGAACATGGAGGCGTACTCCATGCCGATCACACCCGCGCCCACGATCACCATGGAGCGCGGAACCCCGTCCAGGGTGAGGACGTTGTCCGAGTCGAGGATCGTCTGCCCGTCGAACTCCACGGACTCGGGCCGGGCCGGCCGGGTGCCGGTCGCGATGACGATGTGCTCGGCGGTCAGCAGCTGGTCCTGGCCGTCGGCCTCGCGCACGGCGACCGTGTGGGCGTCGACGAAGCGGCCGACACCCGCGTACAGCGAGATCTGGTTGCGGGAGAGCTGGTTGCGGATGACGTCGACCTCGCGGCCGACCACGTGCTGGGTGCGCGCGGTCAGATCGCCGATGGTGATGTCGTCCTTCAGGCGGTAGCTCTGCCCGTACAGATCGCGCTGGGTGAGTCCGGTCAGATACAGCACCGCCTCCCTCAGCGTCTTGGAGGGGATGGTGCCGGTGTGGATGGAGACCCCACCGACCATGTCGGGGCGGTCGACGACGGCGACCCGGCGGCCGAGCTTGGCGGCGGCGATGGCGGCCTTCTGGCCGCCGGGTCCTGATCCGAGGACGAGCATGTCGAAGTCTGGCACCCTCGGGAGTCTGTCAGCCCGAAGGTGCCTTTCGAAAGGGTGTACCGGCTTCTCGGAACCTTTCCGCCGGACAGGCCCTAGGGCAGCAGTTTCTCGATGGCGGCGGGACCCTCCTGGTCCAGCTTCCGCCGGGCCCATTCCAGGTTGCTCGGGGTCACGTCCCGGCCAGTGGCGAGCACCAGGTCCTCCGGTGCCACCTCCGTGCCGGTGCGGGTGTGGAGCAGGTTGTCCGGGGTGACGCGCTCCCGGGACTGCCGGGACGCGTCGGTCTGTGACGTCTCCATGATCACTGCTCCTCGGGTCCGTTGGGGACTGCTTCGGCCCGGTGCCGGCACCGGGTCCACTATCACCATTCATCGCGCGGGCGCGGCGCGCATCCGGAGGAGGCGGGTGCCCCGGTACGGGCGGAAGACACCCGGATGACCCAACCGGTCCCCGTCCGGCCCGGCGAACCGCCCGAATTCCAGTGAATCCCCAGGTCAGCGCGGTGCGGCGAGATCAGGGGCGAGGATGAGGCAGGTGACGTCGTCGTGGACCGTCGAGGTGCCGCAGAACCGCTGGACATCGGCCCAGATCCGCTCGGCCAGGGCTTCGGGTTCGTCCCCGTGCTCCGCGGCGAGCGTGGCGAGCCGCTCGGGCAGCGGGTAGAAGACCCCGTCGGGGTCCCTGGCCTCCCAGACTCCGTCGGAGGCCAGCACGAGGCGGTCGCCCGGCCGCAGCCGCACCGTGCCCTCCGCGTACGAGGAGGCGTCGGGCAGCCCGAGGCCCAGCGGCGGCCTGGGGACGCTGCCGACCTCGCGGGCCGTTCCGTCGTGCAGCAGCAGGGGCGGCGGATGGCCGCAGGTCACGATCCGCACCGTGTCCGACTCCGGCGAGATGTCCAGCAGCACGGCCGTCGCGAACCGCTCGTCGCGCCGGTTCTGCGCCGCGTCCACCAGCAGCCGGCGGTCCAGCCGGCCGACGATCGACTCCAGGTCCGGGTGGTCCAGCGCCGCCTCCCGGAACGCCCCCAGCAGCAGGGCCACCGTCGCCACCGCCGCCAGCCCGTGCCCCTGCACATCGCCGAGCACGGCCCGTACACCGTGCGGACCCTCGCGTACGTCGAAGAAGTCCCCGCCGACCAGCGTGCCGTGCTGTGCCGCGCGGTAGAGGGCCGCGCAGCGCACCGGGCCGACCCGCCCGGGCACCTCCGGCACGACCGCGCGCTGTGCCGCCTCCGCGACGGTGCGCTCCAGATCGAGCTGGGCGTCCCGGCGGCTGCGCACGTACGACACGAAGATGCTCAGCAGGGCCACGAAGCAGACGGTCAGCAGGTCGGTGTTGCCCGGCCGGTTCAGCTGGAACACCGGGACGATCAGCACCGAGACCGCGAGGATGCCGAGCAGGGCCGTCGCGAGCGGCCCGTACGACAGCACCGCCAGGGGCGGGATGGCGCCCAGGAGGAAGCCGATGTCGAGCGGACTCGGGCTCAGCAGCGTGACCACCGCGACGGTGCAGATCAGGACGGGCGGCAGCGCGCGGATCCAGCGGGGCGGCGGCGCGCCCCGCAGCCAGCCCCGGCGCTCCCGGCGGGGTGACCCGGTACGCACGCTTCCCACACCACCACGCTCCTACGTCGGCCCGCGCGCCGCACGTCCGCAGACCCGCGTCCGCAGACCCGCGTCCGCCGACCGGCCGAGACCGCCTGTCCGCTCGGCGCGGGCGGCGGACGCGGCGGACCGGCGGGGGCCGCGGGTCGACATCGGCCGCTCTGCGTCGGCGGGTCCGCGGGGAGCGGCTCGCCTCTGCCGGTCGGTGTCGGCCAGTCCGCGTCCGGCGGTTCGCGTCTGCCGGTACGTGGCGGCGGGTCCACGGGGGTCGGTCCGCGTCTGGCGGTCGGTGTCGGCCGGTCCGCGTCTGGTGGTTCGCGGCTGCCGGTGCGTGGCGGCCGGGTCCGGGGCGGTCAGTCCGTGTCGGTGGTCAGCAGTGTCTCGGCGGCGGCGAGGATCTCGGTGACCCGCAGGGCGAATGCGGCGTCGCACGGGTGGGGGACGCCGGTACGGGCGGCCTCGTGCAGGGCGTCGACGGCGCGGCCGAAGGCGGGCAGGGCGCCCTCGGAGCGCTCCGGCAGCAGGGCCACCCCGTGCTCGCCCCGGAGCTCGACGGTCGTCCCCACCGCCGCGGCCGGCGCGGTGAGGCTCAGGGCCAGGGTGCTGGAGGCGCCGCCGACGTGCCGGAGGACCACGTGGACGGTGTCACCGGGACCGGGTGCCGCGGCGGTCACCCGCCGGACGTCGCCGAGCACGGGGAGCAGCACGGACAGGGCGTGCGGGCCCACGTCCCAAAGTGCCCCCTTCTCCCGTCGCCACGGCGAAGCCGCGAACGGGCTGTCGGAGGTGAACACCGCGCCGAGCCACTGCGCCCGCCCGGTGAACCAGCCGCCCACGCCCGCCTGCTCGCCGATCCAGGCCGCGGAGTCCGTGAGGAAGCGGGTGGTGAAGAAGACCACCGAGGCGACACCGGTCTCGCGCACGGCGTCGACCACGGCGCGTCCCCGCTCCACGTCGGTCGCGACGGGCTTGTCCAGCAGCAGATGGCACCCGGCCCGCGCGGCCCGTGCCGCCAGGCCCGCCTGGATGTCCGGGGGAAGGGCCACGGCCACCGCGTCGACGTCGGCGAACAGGGCGTCCACGTCGTCGTACGACCGGGTGCCGTGCTGTTCGGCCAGTTCCTTCGCCGCGTCGGCGCGACGGCCCCAGACGCCCGCGAAGTCGACCTCGGGATGTGCGGCGAGGGCGGGAGCGTGGACCTGGTGCGCCCAGGGGCCGGTTCCGAGCAGTCCGATGCGCATGCCGCCGCCTTCCACCGTGCCGCACGGTGTCTCCGGCCGGCGCCCTTGTGGCGGCCGGCCGTGGGCGAGCCTCGCACACGACCCGGCCGACATGCACGCCGGCCGCGGTGCTCGGTGGCCGGTGCCCGGTGCCCGGTGCCCGTGCTCAGGCCGCGCGGGCCGCCGGGGCGGTCCCGGGCCCGGCTTCGGGCCCGGTCCCGGGTGAGGGGCGCTCGGCAGGGTGTTCGGCGGGGCGCCCGGCGAGATGCTGACCGCGGTTCCCGGCCGCACCGCGGCGGCCGTCGCCGCGTATCAGCCGCAGATGCCGGCGCCCGCCGGCGTGCCGACGGCTCGCGCGGGCGGGACGCAGCAGGTGGTCCTCCACCCGGTCCATCACGATCAGCAGGGCGGACAGCAGCGGCAACAGCAGAACGGCGATCACGATCACGACATCCCCTCCCGGCGATCCATCACCTGCGAGTGCTCCGGTCCCGGCGCCTGATGCGTGTCCGAAAGGTGAAGAATCCGTGATGGCTCGCGGGGGGTCGGTGCTGCCGGCGAGAAACGCCCTGATCACAGGTTGCGCGAGCAATCTCCCTGTTCCGCACGGAGTTTGGCGCACGGGCTGGATCAGCCGGAGGCCAAGTCCCTAGGATGTACTGTCAGTCGTGCAGGTGGCGCGGTACGGAGCTGGGGGAGCGATGCACATGGAAAAGCAGCTGTCCACAAAGATCGACGCCAATGTGCCCACCGCCGCCAGGATGTACGACCACTATCTCGGCGGCAAGGACAACTACGCGGCGGACCGGGCGGCCTGCGAGGAGCTCGACAAGGTCGTCCCCAGTACCCGTCGGCTCGCCTTGAACAACCGGCGCTTCCTCCAGCGGGTCGTCAGGACCCTGGCGACCGACTACGGGATCCGCCAGTTCCTCGACCACGGCTCAGGCCTGCCCACCCAGGACAACGTGCACCAGGTCGCCCAGCGCGTCGACCCCCGTACGCACGTCGTCTACGTCGACAACGACCCCATGGTGCTGGTCCACGGCCGGGCGCTGCTGGAGCAGGACGAGCGCACCACCGTCATCCACGCCGACCTGCGGGCCACCGACCAGATCTTCGACCACCCGGACACCCGGCGTCTGATCGACTTCTCGGAGCCGGTGGCGGTGCTGTTCAACTCGGTCTTCCACTGCATCCCGGACAGCGAGACCGACGGTCCGCAGGCCGTCGTCCAGCGGGTGAGCGAGCGGCTCGCGCCCGGCAGCTTCCTGGTGATGTGCCAGTTGGTCAGCGAGGACGCCGAGGTCCGCGAATTCGTCACCGACTTCATGGACAAGGCCACGCAGGGACACTGGGGCCGGGTCCGCCAGGAGAAGGACGTCGCGGCCCTGTTCGAGGGCACGGACATCCTGGAACCGGGCCTGGTGGAGGTGTCCGGCTGGCGCCCCGACAGCGAGGTGGCACCGCGCCAGCTCACCCAGGAGTGGATCGAGTTCGGCGGCGTGGGCCGCCTTCGCTGACTGACCCGGCTCCGGTCGTGAGCGCCGCTCACGACCGGAGGTAGCGCCCCGCCATCGTCGCGCGCAGCAGCCGCACCGACTCACGCGGACTGAGTGCCTCGTCCGCCAGCCGGTCCAGCGCGAGCCGGTACTCCTCCGTCTCGTCCCTGTCCTCCAGGAAGTTCGCGCTTCTTATGTGCTCGAGGTAGACGACGTCGGGCAGGTCGAGCCCGCCGAAGCGCAGATAGGTGACCGGTATGGCGGGTGCCGACGCGTGCGTCACGTCCAGGGGAACGACCTGCACGGTCACATGGGGCCGCTGGGCCATCTCGATCAGGTGGGCCAGCTGTTCGCGCATCACCGTGGGACTGCCCAGCACCCTCAGCAGGACCGACTCGTCCACGACCGCCCACAGTTGTGGGGCGTCCTTGCGCGACAGCAGCTCCGCCCGGCGCATCCGCAGCTCGACCCGGCGCTGCACCTCGGCCGCCGACGCGTTCGGCAGGCCCCGCTCCACCACGGCCCGGGTGTAGGCGGGCGTCTGCAACAGGCCCGGCACGTACTGGATCTCGAAGGTCCGGATGGTCGCGGCGGCCTCCTGCAAGCCGACCAGACGGTCGAACCACTCCGGCATCAGCCGTTTGTCGTACCGCTGCCACCACCCCGGCTCGCCCGCGCGCTGGAGCAGCTTGAGCAGGACCGAGGTCGCGTAGGCGTCCGTGCCGTACAGCTCGAGCAGCGCGCGGACGTCGTGCTCCGTCGGCGGCCTGCGGCCCTTGCCCGACTCGATCCGGGAGAGCTTCGCCCCGCTGAACCCCAGGGTGCGCGCCGCCTGGTCCTGGGAGAGACCGGCATCCTCCCGGAAGCCGGCCAGCTGCACGCCGACCAGCATCTTGAGCAAAGTCGGGGCAGGCTCGGGTCTGTCCAGATAGGGTTCGAGACGGGAGATGCGATGCGACTCGGCGGACATCCTGACTCCCAGCTGACCGGCAGAAGTGCC
Source organism: Streptomyces sp. NPDC002265 (assembly GCF_040296125.1). NCBI lineage: Bacteria > Bacillati > Actinomycetota > Actinomycetes > Kitasatosporales > Streptomycetaceae > Streptomyces > Streptomyces sp. NPDC002265. Next base: position 17,845 of record NZ_JBEOWS010000067.1, read on the forward strand.
AACCACCCTATCGCACGCTTCCGGTCTCCTTCATGTGTGGCTGGAAAGCAGGGGAGTTGATTCCGCTCTCGCTCGCCGTCCGCTGCCGAGACGGACTCACAGCAGATGGTCGAACTCCCCCTCCTTCGCCCCGGCGAGGAACGCCGCCAACTCGGCCGGCGTGTAGACGAGCGCGGGCCCGTCGGGGTCGCGGGAGTTGCGCACCGCGATGCCTCCACCGGTCAGCGAGGCGACTTCGACGCAGTTGCCCTCGGCGTTGCTGTGACGGCTCTTGACCCAGGTGACGTCCAGTGAACTGGCCCGCACACCGTTGCGTACTCCTGGCACCGACGTCTCCTTGCTGTTCGTTCCTCGCCGCTGTTCACGTTCCTCGCCGACCCCGCGTACGAGCGCTGACTTTCGCGCAATTTCTCGTGCAATTGCACGCGGAGGCCTTCAGCGTGGATAATAGCCGTGGCGTCAACCCCCGTGTGGACGCCGCAACCTGACCTCACATCAGGGGGATGCCGTGTCGTCACCTGCACCCGGAGCGGTCCGGCCGGCGGGCGAGGCCGCGCTGTCGGCGGGTGGGACCGGTATCAGTGGGGCGTCGGTGCGAACCGTCCACTCCGTATCTCTCGGGGAGCGGCCGCCGCCGGGAGCCGGCTCGTCCAGCGGCTCCCGTGCCCCGGCCGTCCCGGGTGCCGCCCGCGGCCACGGAGGGCCCGTACCCGCCCGCTTCGCCGTCCGCCGTGCCGCCGGAACATCGTCCGGGCGCGGCCCATGCCATGTCCGAGGACCCGCGCGACCACGGGAGCCGGACCGTCCGGCCCCTGCGAGCACCACCGCCCCTGCCGAGCCGTCGCCCCGCCCCCTCCGCTGACACGTCCGCCGTGGAAAGGCCCTCCGCCATGCGCCCCGCTCCGACCGCACAGCCGAGCACGCAGCGCACAGACAGCGACACACCCGCGCGGGGCGTGGCCAGGACCGCCCCCCTGATGGCCCTGGGGCAGGTGCCCTGGCACGAGATCAAGGACTCCTCCGGTTCCGCGGCCGCGATCCCCCTGCTGCTCAACAGCGTCGCCTGGGGTGACGCCGAGACGGCCGGAAGAGCGCTCGACGACTTGCGGAAACGCATCTGCCAGTTCGGCTTCGTCGTCGAGCAGGCCACCGCCGCCACCGTCCCGTTCCTCTGGGAGCTCGCCCGGCTCCCGCAGGTCACCTGCCGGGCGCAGATCATCCGGTTGCTCAGCAACATCGCCGACGCCCGCCAGTGGGAGACCACGGCCGCCGTCTACCCCAAACTGCTCAACCACCGCGAGAATCACGTCGTCTGGGAACGCAAGGCACGCCAGGCCGTCCGCGCCCGCCGCGCCGAGCTGAGCCAGCTGATGGCCGAGGACGACGCCGAGATCGCCCGCGCCACCACGGAGCTCGCCCGCGCCCTGGGGGAGTGAGTCGCCCGCACCGACCCCCTGTGCCGCCGCGACGTCCGGGGCGTGGCGGACGCCCGAGCGCCCGCCGGGTCGCCGGTCAGGCCGCGCTGCTGCGGTGGGTACGGTGCCGGCACGCCGAGTCGTGGTCGGCGCCCAGGCTGGTCCACCAGCGCTCGCAGCACGCGGCGTCGAGCTGGGAGCGGACCGCCTGGTCCAGGGCGGTGCGGCGGGTGTGCGCGGCCGGGGCCGCATGCAGCCGCCGCAGCCGGGCCACTTCACCGCGGTGGTCGCACAGGACGCTCTCGCGCAGGACGGCGATCACCGGTACGAGACTCGCGGCCACGAACAGACACCCGGCCCATGCGGGCCCGAAGCGGAACTCGAGGACGGCGGGCCAGGCCAGTCCGGAGCCGGTGGCGAGATAGAGGGCGCAGAGGAAGCGGCTGGAGCGGGACATCGGGGTACACCGTTCGTTCAGAGGGGCGTGCCCCCTGTTCAACTGCATTCGGCTGATTTGGAAGCGGGCGGCTTCGGACGCGGTGCATGTCCGGCGGCGGAGCGGGCAGACGGAGCGGACATCCGAGAGAGGGGCGTCGCGTGCTGGTTCCGGACCCGAAGGTCGTCAGAAGACTGCTCACCCGCTACGCGTCGTTGCAGATCGCCCGTGCCGAGCGGGACGCCTTGGCCGCCTCGGCCCGGGAGTTGGAGGACGTCAGCTACACCCTGTGCGTCCTGATGGGAGCAGAGGGGGTGCGTGAGGCGATCGCGCGCGCCGACGCCCTGCTGGTGTCCGGGGCGTCCGGGGCGCACGGAAAGACCGGTGTGTCGACGGCTGTCCGGTTCTCCCCCGTCTCTCCCGGAATTAACACCGGGGTGTGCGAGGGCGCCTAGACTCGGCAACCGTGCCGAGGCGCAGCAGCGCAAGAGGCGTACCAGACGAAAGGCACGTTGCCCGGTGTTCCACGATTCCCCCATCTACGACCGACTCATCGCGGAACGCGGAGACGTTCCCGGCCAGGTGCGCCGGGAGGCCGAACGTGTCAGCAGGGAGTTGGAGATAGTGCTGCGGCCGACGCAGGCGCTCGGCGGCTATCCCGAGACCGCGTCGCGTGCCTCCTCGCCCGGTGCCGGGTGGCAGCGGACGGCCCTGATGCCGGGGCAGTAGCCGCACTGACCGGTCCTGGGGGCGCGGGCCGGGGTTCACGGCATGGCGGTACCGGTGCAGTTGGCGTGTTCCGGGTGCGCGTCCGCCACCGGCCGGGCCAGCCATCGCGCGATGGCATGGGCGATGGGCTGGCCGGTGTCCACCTCGACGAACCCGAACTGGCCCGACTGGTTGCACTCCAGGAACCACCAGGTGCCGTCGGCGTCCTCGGCGAAGTCGAAGGCGCCGTAGGCAAGTTCCGCCCCGCGGAGGTAGGCCCGTACCCCGTCGGCGATCCGCGGCGGCACCTCGACGGGGCGCCACGGCACGGCGGGTGAGGCGTAGCGCACGTCCACCAGGTCCGGATCGGCGTCCGGGTCCGCCGCCTTGCGGGCCGCCAGCATCCGCTCGCCGACGACGGTCAACCGGATGTCGGCGCTCTTGGCGACCCGGCGCTGCAGCAGGGTCGGGCCGTACGCCACGGCCGTGAAGTCGGCGTCCGGAGCCACCCGGCTGGTCGGCACCGCCCGGGGCGGGTCCTGCGGATGCGCTCCCGAGACGGGCTTCACGACCAGATCCGGATAGCGTTCCGCGAACTCGCGGGCGGCCTGCGGGAAGGTCGTGATCAGCGTGGCCGGGACGGGCAGTCCGGTGCGCTGGGCGAGATGCAGCTGCCAGGGCTTGTGCCGGGCGCGCACGGCCGCGTCGGGATGGTTCATCCAGCGTGCGCCGCTGCCGCGGAGCATGCCGTAGAGGGCCTGTGAGGACTCCTCGGCCAGCCAGGCGGAGGCGCCGGCGGCGTTGGCGGCCGGGGCGCCGGGCCTGCGGACCCAGACGGAACGCAGGCCCTCGATGCTCACCAGGCGCCCCGCGGAGGACAGATGGCCGCGAAAGGAGCCGTGGACGTACTCGCCGGACAGCGCGACGCCGTTGGTGAGATCCGCCGGGTCGAGGCGGACCACGGGGACGCCGGTCGCGTTCAGGTGGACGATCACCATGTCCGTCGTGACGTCTTCTTCACAGGTAAGGATCAGTACGGTCATTGTCGGCCGCTCGTGTTCAGTCGTCGAAGTGGGTCTTCGAGCCCGCCGTCGAGGTCGTGGTCCCGAGTTCTCTCAGCAGGGCGTGGTCGCGGGCGGCTATCCGACCGTCGAAGAGTACGTTCAACTGCCGTCCGGAGTCGTAGGCGTACGGAGTCACGAACTCCAACTCCGCAGCTGGGCGTGCGTAGTTGAGCGCGAACGGTTGCATGGTCTCTCCCTCTTCGGTACTGCCTCGATCAAGCGGTGTCGCCCGGCCGTGTCACTCGGCCCGTTGTCTTCGTGCGACCCCCAGGTACTTATACGAATCGAACGGGTGATTGGTTTCCTTACTCTCCGTGACATTTGGCGCGAGGAGCGCCGGTTGGTCAGCCCTCGGCACCGAAGCGGTCGGGAGAACGGTGCAGCGTGCGGAGGGCGAGCAGGAGCACTCCGATGTCGTCGAGATAGACCGGATCGGGCAACAGATCGGTCGGCAGTACGAAATACAGGACCGCGCCCCAGAAGACCCAGCGCGGCCCGGTCGGGAGTCCCGCGCGGCGCAGGCCCCGCCTGGCCCGGACCAGCCGCACCAACACCCCGACGGCCAGGGCGAACAGAAGCGCCGCGACCACCGCGGCGACGGTGATGAACGTGGTGGTCGAATCCACGGACCCTCCCTCGCGCGGTCTGCCGCGCCGTGTCTGGTCTACCCCGGTTCTTTTCCCCCGTCTTTGGTAGTCGAATGCCCGTTTTTGTCGGCGGAAAGCACGTTTGCTGCGGCCGCTTCACCCGGCTGCTCCAACCCGGCGGCGCGGGGCGCGCCGGTACCTGGTCATGAGCCGAGCCGAGTCGGGTACCGCTCCCCGGGGGCGTGAGGACGACCGCGCCCCGACTGAGCGCGCCACGGCGTCGGTTGAGCACTCTCCGTGACGGTCGGGGCGGGTCGGGAAGGCCGCGGCCCGCACCGCGCCGGACGGGCCCGATGCTCCGGGTCTCCTGCGCGGTGCGGGCCGTCGGAGGTCAGCCGTTGCCGAGCCGCAGGTCCGTCCTGCCTCTACGCCTGCGGCTGTGCCTGTTGTTCGGCCTGTGCCCGCTCCGCGTGCGGCCGCTCGGTCCGCGGCCTTTCGTGCTCGGCCAGCAGTGCGTCGAGCACGTGCAGGGCGCGCCAGGCCCGGGTCATCCCGAACGGCGCGGTGGCACGGACGGCGGCGCGGACCTCGTCGGGCGTCGCTCCCGCGCCCAGCGCGCGGCCGACATGGGCGCGGAAGCTCTCCTGGAGGGTCTGGTAGAGGACGTCCACCGTCATGGTGGCGAACGCCCGCTCGCGGACGCTGATCCGGGACATGTCGGCGCGCATCCGCGACTGCAGGTCCATGTAGTCGGCGAAGTCCGGGTCGAGGGCGCGCACCTCGGCCCGCATCGCCATGGGAAGGGGGCTGCCCGTGCCGTCCGCGTCCACCCGGTGACCCTGGCCTGTCGGTCCGGGCAGGCCGTGCACGCGTTCGATCTCGGCCAGCCGCTCCAGGGCGGCCAGCGCCGCCGGGTAGCCGCTGTCGTAGGAGATGAAGCGCAGCAGCTCGCGCAGATCGTCGGCGTCGACGCCGACGTCCAGGGCGGCCCGTACATGCATCTCGAACGGCATCCCGAGGGTCTGTTCGCAGACGTCGGCGACGAGGCTGAGGAGTGCGGACTCACGCGGCGTCAACTGCGGTGCCGCACGGATGAGTCGGTAGGTCGCCGCGGCCATCTCCGCTAACACCGGGTCCAGTTGCCCGACCGTGTCCTGGGTCGGCAGTTTCATGGTGACTCCTTGAGTGAACATCTGTAGGGCTACGACCGTAGCCTTAAAGATGTCCCGAATACAATGACCGACCATGGATGCGACGACTCCGGCCCGAACCACCACCCGTACCGAGCCGCGCGGCCGCAACCCGCGGGGCCAGGGCGAACGGCTGCGCGGCGAGATCGTCGAGGCGGCGCTGCGGCTGCTGGACGAACTCGCCGATGACCAGGCGCTGTCGCTGCGGGCGATCGCCCGTGAGGTGGGCATCGCCGCGACCTCCGTCTACATCCACTTCGCCGACCGCGACGCACTGGTGCTGGCCGCGCTCGAGCACTGCCACGCGGGCCTTTTGCGTGCGGTGGACGCCGCGGAGGCGGGCGTCGACCCGGTGGCCGCCCTGCGAGCCCGGACGGCGGTGCTCGGTGCGTGGTCGCGCGAGCATCCGGGGCTGTACAAGGTGCTGCACGAGAGCACGCTCAACCGGCGAAGGGACATGCCCTTCAAGGAGGAGATGGCCGAGCGCACGACCGCGGCGATCCGCCGCTGCATGGATGCCGGGCTGGCGCCGCGCGGCGACGCGGAGACCGTGTCCCTGGATCTGCGCACGGCCGTCCACGGCGCGGTATCGCTCCGCGTCAACGAGCCCGAACTGCCCTGGCCCCCGTTGGAGGAACAGGTGGACCGGTTCCTGGTGAAGCTCGTCGGTGTCCCGTCCGCGCGGAACGGCGACGCGCAAGCCTGACGCGGTGGCGGAGTGAACCGGTTCGGTGCTGCGTGACGTGTGCGTCGGGCGCCGCGTTCAGCGGTCGGTCGGGGGCTCCGTACCCGTCGTACCGGCTGATTCGGCAGGGGCGTCCGGGGTGGCCGTGGGGGACGGGGCCGTCCAGGAGCGTCCCTTCGGGCCGGCCTTGAAGCGTTCCAGCGTGCGCGTCAGCTGCTGGAGCGGGGAACCGCTCGCGCGGGCGGCCGGGGGCCGTGCCGCGCCGCCCTCGCGGTAGGCGGCCAGCGCCTCGTTCGCCCGCTCCGCGGCCTCCCGGTACAGGTCGCGCGACTGCGTCATGGCCTCCAGCGCCTCGGCGTACATCGCCACGAGCTTGCGCTCACGCGCCAGTTCCTCCTCCAGCGTCAGCAGCCGCCAGTCCTCCCGCAGTTGGGTCAGCGCGGTCTCGGCACCGGCCGGCAGCGGCCTGGGCGACGCGACGAAACGTGTCACCGCGTCGAGGACCTCGGTCGGCTCCGAGCCGTCCAGGAAGACACTGCGCACGGAGAACGCCGACGCGTCGTAGCCGGGCGCGGCCGGGGTCCCGGGCAGCACCACGGCGCCGCCGCGCGGCAGTTCCACGTCGAACTCGCGCAGCGCCCAGTTCACCGAGCGCAGCTGGTGCGGCGCGGCGCGGTGCTCCACCACCCGGTGGTGCAGACCGGCTCCGAGCAGCGGGGTCAGCGGGCGGCGCCCCCGCTGGTCGGGCGTCATGGCCTCGTGGACGACGAGATGGACGGCCCAGCTGCCGCGCACCGCGGCGCGCAGCACACGCCGCAGCTCCTTGTCGTCCTCCGGGAGCGGGTTGGTGTCGAGGAACCTCAGACGGGTGGTGGCCTCGTGGTCCCAGGCGGTGTCCCGCTCCTGTGGCCAGAACATGGCGGCCGGGGAGGGCCAGCGCTGGTCCCACGGCTGCTCGGCCTCCGCGACCAGCGTCCAGTCCTGCCCGAAGGCCGTGTCCTCGGTGAGCGTCAGCCGCGCCCGCACGGTCACCTGCGCTCCGGCCGACCAGCGGGCCTCGAAGATCCGCTCGTCCGGGGCGCCGTCGGACTGCGGCACTTCCAGCCAGTCCAGGATGGCTTCGGTGTCCTTGAGCATGCGGAGGTTCTTGCGCAGGGCGTCGGCCGCTGCCGGGCCGAGATGACGGCCCCGGACGAGCCAGACGGTCGGAGGATGGGTGGGCTGCGCGGTGGGAGAGGTCGGCATGAGTCCATCTGTGGTGCGGGGACGACGTGCGTGAGCCAGTATCGTCGTCCCAGGATGCATACGGCCAGGCGGGGGTCGCCCGGCGCGTCGCGTCCATGCGGTGCGCGACGGTCTGCGTGTACCACCGGCGCGCACCCGTGACCGGCGCCCGCTCCGGCGCCCGGCGGTCGCGGCCGGACGGGTCGCCCCCGTGCCTCGAGGCCCGGGCGGACGGACCCTCGCGGTGCCTCCGGGCCGAGTCGGACAGCGATCGACCTCGGCCATAACCGTGCATGTTCCTTTGGAAAATGCCAAAGCCCTCACCCGCGGCCGACACATTCCGTAGTCTCAACATCACGTTCGCGATACATCCGTGCGGGAAGGGGGGTTCCTGCGTGCCCGGAATCGACGAGAGTCTGCTGGACGCCATGCGGGTGCCCGGTGCCCGAGGCGCGGCGGTGGTCGACTGGGTCAGCGGGCTCGCCCTGGGTGTGGTCGGCGAGGCGGCCGGCGGGGACCACGAGGCCGCGGCCGCGGAGACCGCGGAGTTCGCCAGGGCCGCGCTGGAGAGCCGCTCCTTCGCGTCCGGGGACGCCGGCGACGGGGCGGAGGCCGGCGACGGGGCTGAGACCGACCCGGACACGGCGCCGCCCGTGCAGGACGTGATCGTCACGACCGTCGACTCCTACCACGTGATCACTTTCGTCTCCACCCCCTTCGACAGCAGCGTCTTCCTCCACCTCTGGCTGAACCGCGCCGACGGCAATCTGGCCCTGGCCCGCATCAGGCTGGCCGAGACGGCGAATCGGCTGGTGCTCGGATGACCCCGTTACCCCTGACGGACGCCACCGTCCTGAACTCGCTCGAAAGCCTCGCCGCCGACCGCGCGACCGGTGCTCTCAGCGGCGAGCGCGGCACCTTCTACCTGCTGGCCGGACACATCGCGCACGTGGACTCCCCGTTCGCCCCCGACCTGGGCCTGCTGCTCACCGGCAGCGGTGCCGTCGACCCCGACGGCTGGCAGGAGGCCCTCGACCGGGGCGGCAGGCGCAGCAGCGTCGGCCGGCAACTCGTCGACAGCGGGCGGCTCGCCGCCGGGGCGCTGGAACTGTGCCATCTGGGGGTGCTGTTCGACGCCGCGTACTTCGCCCTCGGCCGTACCAGCCGCGCACCGCGCTTCCGCCCCGACATCGGCCACTGGCTCGGTGCGGTCCGGCCCGTGCCGGTGGCCACCGTCGTACGCGAGTCGCAGCGGCGACGCGACCAGCTCCAGCGCATCTGGCCCGAGCCCGACATCGACAACGCCCCCCTCGCGCGGGTGCCCGGCGTCCGCGCGGCGACGCTGCCCGCCCGGCGCGGCCGTGCGCTGGCGCAGGTCGACGGAGTGCGCACGGCCGCCGAGATCGCCTCGGCGCTGGCCTGGCGGACGTTCCCCACGCTCGTCGAACTGCGGCGCCTGGCCGCCGACGGTCTCGTCACCACCGTATCCGCCCCGCCCGTGCCCTCCGCCCCGGACCTTCCCTGGCAACCGGCGGCCCAGGACGAGATCGACACCGCCCTGCTGCGGCGGCTTCGAAACGCCCTGGAGGCCCTGTGATCCGCGCGCGACGACAGCGTGCCGAAAGGAGACTGGTCATGGCCGTCGAAGCCGACGTCCTGAGCGAACTACGCCGACTGCGCACCCGTATACCCCTGCTCGCGGGATCCGTGGCGGCCAGCGTCGACGGTCTCGTCCTCGCCCAGGACCTGCCGGACGCCGAGACGGAGGGGCTGGCAGCCCTCACCGCGGCAGCCCTGGGCGTCGCCCACCGCATGGTGGACACCGCCCGGCGCGGTGAGTTCTGCGAGCTGCTGGTGCGCGGCACCGACGGCTATGTGGCGACGTACGCGGCGGGGCCGTCCGCCGTGCTCACCCTGCTCGCCGACGACCGGGCCAACGTAGGCCGGCTCCATCTGGAGGGCAGACGCAGCGGCGCCCGGATCGCCGAACTCGTCGCGGCCCAGGCCGATTCCGACGCGGGCGTGCGCCGCCCCTGGCGGGCGCTCCCGGACGATCCGCCGCCCGCCGAGCCCGGGCGCGCGCTCGGCACCCTTCCGCTGCGGATACCACAGCAGTCCCGGCACTGGCTGCGCCCCGAGGCCGGCAACTAGTCACGCGGCACCGGCGGATCGGCGCCGAGGTCCGTGGCCCCGGGCCCGCGGTCCGGGGCCCGAACCGCCGCGAGGCCGACCCGAACCATCTCGCAACTGTTCAACCCCCTTTGATCTGAAAGGACATGACCCATGGCCAACCTCGAAGTCTCCCTCAAGGAATGCCTCAGCTCCATCGACGGCGCGACCGCGGCAGCCCTTGTCGACTACACCAGCGGCATGGCGCTGGGCACGCTCGGCGGGGGCAAGGACTTCGACCTGGAGGTCGCGGCGGCGGGCAACACCGATGTCGTGCGGTCCAAGCTGCGCACGATGGAACACCTCGGTCTCGAGGGTGAGATCGAGGACATCCTGATCACCCTGAGCAGCCAGTACCACCTGATCCGGCTGCTGAAGGGGCGCGACGGGTCGGGGCTGTTCCTCTATCTCGTGCTGGAGTCCAACCGTGCCAACCTGGCGATGGCCCGGCACCAGCTGCGCAAGATCGAGAACGAGCTGGAGATCTGAGCACACCGTCCCGGGTCAGCGCCGTCCGCGTCGGCCACGCGCCGCGCGGTCGGGCGCGTCGCCGCCGGGCGGCCCGCTGAACCCGCCGGGGACCAGACGCGGCGTCGCCGCCCGGGACTCCGGGGACACCGGTGTCATGGCCGGTTCGGCCGGCTTCCCGAGCGGCGCGGCCCGGCCCAGCACCCGGGTGTGGGACATCAGGGGGGCGCACGCGGAGCAGACCTCGCTCAGCGTCCACACCTGGCCCACCGAGGGATCGTGGCGCAGGACGAGGAGCACCACGCCCCCGCAGGACACCCGGGTGTTCTCGTGCAGCACGCAGCGCTGCTGACGGCACGAACACGCCGCGTCGGGACGCACCGACGCCGCCTTGGCGTGGGCGGCGGCATGGGCTTCGGCGAACCGGCGCAGGGCGGCGATGTCGCGGGAACGGGGAGGCATGCTGCACGCCGAGGAGCAGCTGACAGTGGCGGTACGGTCGCGATGTCCCGTCACCCGGATCGTCCAGGACCTGCCGGGACGACGGGCTGAGAGCGCGTCAGGATAGGTGAGAGCCAAGACCACGTGTCCTTCGCGGGAGGTGTCGGGCGGAAAGCCGCTGAAGGAGATCTACCCGTCCTGACGGCACTCGCAGCATCTGCGCGACCACGGATTGACCCACGCCGGCGCGGACCGCCGCACCGGCGCACAACCCGTCGCACGGCGGCCTCGCGCTCCCTCCCCGCGCGCGGCCCGCCGTGCGGCGCTCCCGCCCGGCCCGCTTGGCCCGCCCGGCCCCGGCTCGTCCGGCCCGCACGGCCCAGGACGGCGCCCACCCCGCCCTCCGACTGCGCCGTCCGTCCGGGACCCGGGCCGCGGGACGATACGGTCAGCCCATGTCCGACGCCCGGTTGACCACCTCCTCCTTCCTCGTCCTCGGCATCATCGACAAGCTGGGCGAGGCGAGTGCGTACGACGTGAAGGTGGAGGCGGCCCGTACCGTCGCGCCGTTCTGGTCCGTGCCGCACGCCCAGGTGTACGCGCAGTGCGACCGCCTGCTGGCGGCGGGCCTGCTGGCCCAGGTACGGCAGGAGAGCGGCCGCAACCGCCGGGTGCTGACGCTGACCGAGTCCGGCCGGAGCGCGCTGCGCGGCTGGCTCGACGACCCGGAGTTCGTGCCGGTGGAGGCCAGGGAACGCGGCATCCTCAAACTGTGGTTCGGCGGCAGCCCCGACGTGCTGGTCCCCGAACAGCTCGACGCCCACGCCCGCACCCTGCGCACCTACGAGGAACTCGCCGCGAGCGTGGGGGACCTGCTGACCCCGGGGCAGCGCGAGGCGCTGGAGTTCGGCCTGCGCTACGAGCGGATGATGGCCGACTTCTGGGAGTGGGTGGGCCGCCGCGAGGAACGTACGCGCGACCGTTGACCGCGCGGCCGGGTCACCCCTACCTTCTCGATAGTCCAGAAGAGACTATCGGCGGCCGGGGTCCGGCCGCGGGCAGGGAGCCGTCGTGCGTCGTCCAACGAGGGCCGGCTGGCGCCGTGGCGCCGTTGTCGCGGTGTCCGCGGTCTGCGTGGCCTACGCGCCGATCGCGATGACCGAACTGTGGCCCTACGCCCGTCCCGGCGCGCCGGCCTTCGGCGAGTGGCTGCTCGGCCGCGCGGTCTCGCCCCGGTACGTGGCCGACGCGCTGGCGACCAGGATCGGGCCGTACCGGCACAGCCTGCTGCCGATGATCGTGCACTCCGTGCTCGGCGGGCTGCTCATGCTGCTGGGCCCCGCGCAGCTGCTGACGGCCGCCCGCGGGCGCCGGCGGGCGCACCGGATCCTCGGCGTGCTCTTCGCCGTGACCGTGTACGCCTCGATGGCGGGCGCCGGGCTGTACCTCGCCCGTACCGCGCCCGAGGACGCGTTCAGCGGCGCCGCGTTCTGGATCGTGCTGGCCGTCATCCTGGTCGGCACGGTGTTCAGCGTGACGTTCGGCGTTCTCGCGGCCGTCGGCGGCTTCCCCGACCTGCACCAGCGCTGGATGCTGCTGTGCTACGGCTTCCTGCTGACCGCGCCGCTGCTGCGGCTGGAGTGGGGCGCGCTGCCGTGGCTGCTGCCGGGACTGCCCATGACGGACATCAACCAGGTGGCGATCATGCACCTGGGCTCGGTGGTCGCCTTCGGCGCGCTCGTCGCCTCGCGCACCCTGGACCGGCGCGGGCGGCTGACCGGGGCGGGCCGCACCTGGGTACCACTGCCGGTGCTGGTCGCCGCCCATCTGGCCGGTGCGGCGGCCCTGGCCCTGATCGTGCACGGTTTCCTGGACGCGGCCGGCCCCGGGCGGCGGCTGCTGTGGGCCTACCTGCTGCCGTACGCGGCCGCCTACGCGGTCATGGCCGTGAGCGCCCGGCGCGCCGGACGGCAGGGACGCGCCTGGGCCCGGGAGGAGTGGCTGCTGCAGCTGACGGGCCTGTGCCTGGCCCCGGTGCTGTCGGCCGGCACGGCCCCGGTGCTGGAACGGGGGCTGGGACTCGATCCGCACACGGCGCTCGTCGCCGGGGTGTCGATCGGCTGCGGCGTCCTGGCGTTCGCCGCGACGACCGTCGTGAGCCTGCGGGTCATGTACGCCCGCGAGGTGCTCAGGCGGACGGCTCCCGTCGCGGCCCCGGCCGCGTCACCGGTCGGCGGAACGGTCGCGTAGCCCGGAACCGACCGGCCGCGATCACCCCCGTGACCGAACACACCAGCGTCATCCAGCGAAATCGACTCGAACGGATCGGAGGGACAGCATCGTGCCGGACACCCCCGTCACACCCGCCCCGGACGGACGGCCGCTGACCGCCGGGGTGGCGGTCCTGGCCACGGCGGTGGCGGTGATCAGCGTCCTGGTCGGCGGACTGCTGGCCGCCGTCAGCCTCACCGGTCATGTCTTCGGCGCCTGGCCGTCGCCCGGGTCCCTCAGCCCGGGCCTGGTCGGCGCCGCGATGCTGGGCACCTCACCGGGCCTGTTCGCCGTCGGCCGGGCCGCCCGCTGGCAGGACGTGCGCACGCTCGTGTACGCGCTCGGCGTCGTGCTCGTCGGCCTGTTCGCCGTGACCCTGCTCAACGCCGGACGGCTGTACATCGCCCGCGGCGGCGGCATCGTCGCGGTGCTGTTCAGCCTGGGCTGGCTGTTCGTGCTGGGAACGCTGTGCGTGGCCGCGCTGGCCACCCTGACCTGGCAGCATCTGGGGGCCGCCCGCCCGGCGCGGCCCCGCGCGCTGCCGCTGCCCGCCTGGTCGAAGCCGCCGCTGGCCGTGCTCGGCTCGGCCTGGCTGGGCATCGGCACGGGCCTGCTGCTGCGACCGGGGTTCTGGGCCGCCTTCGTCCCCTGGGACGTCGCCCGCCCCGACGCCCAGGCGCTCGGGGTATGGGCTCTGGCCCTGGGCACCGGGGTGCTCGGCGCCCTCGCCGAGGACGATCTCGCCCGCACCCGCCCGGCCCTGCTGGCCCTGCCCGGGACCGCGCTCGCCGTGACGCTCGTCCTCGCCGTCCACGCGCGCTCCGTCGACTGGTCGTCCGGCCCGGCGCTGAGCCTGGTCTGCATGCTGGCGGGCCTGGCGTGCGCGGGCGCGAGCGGCCTCGTGCTGCTGTCGAGGTCGGCCGTCCCCGCCTAGAACTCGCCCAGAACTCAGTGCGGGAACACGCGGGGCGGGCGCAGGCTCGGCAGGTCGTCGCGGAACTCCGCTATGGCGGAGCTGATCTGCCGGGTCAGGACGGTGTGCTCGATCCGGTCCAGATACAGGTTGCGGCGGGCGAGTCCGACCGCGTCGACGCAGAAGTACACGGCCATCAGCGGGTTGACGAACAACCGGCTGTTCTTCGTCCGCTCGGTGAACCGCACGTCGCCGAACTCGCCGCGCACCGCGGCGGCCACGGACCCGTTGACGATGCTCGGGTGGTCCGGCGTGCTCTGCCGGGCGTGGGCGACCGCGTCGACGTAGAGGGCGCCCTCACGGCTGTCGTACGGCAGCGAGAACGCGCCCAGCCAGGCGCCCTCGCGCTGGAGAGCGGCCAGGTTCTCCAGCACCAGCGCGTGGTTGACCCCGTGGTAGGCGTCCACGCCGAAGCCGAGGCACGCCACCAGCCGCTGCTCCACCTCGTCGAGACCGGCCACGGCGCCCAGGCTGGCCATGTCCTCCTCGGGGGTGCCGAGCCCGTCCTCGTCCCCGCGCATGAGGATGTCGGTGCCGCCGTCCACCAGCACGATCGCGTCGACTCCGCCGAGGCTGTCCAGGAGCGCGCGGTAGGCGGCGCGCAGCGGGGTGACGCCCGTACGGGACAGCGCGTACACCGTGGACGGCATGCCGTGCACCTCCAGCCACCGGGCGAGGGTGCGTTCGGGGAAGTAGTCGCCGCGGGCTTCGGTGTCCGGGCGGATCGCGGCCACGTCCTGCTCCAGCCATACGTCCAGATCCAGTCCGTACAGGTCGGCGAAGGACAGGTTCGCCAGGTGGACCTCCTTGCCGGCCGCCCGTAGGGCGAGGGCCAGCGGCAGCCCGGCGTAGATGTCGAATCCGCCGCCCGCGCCGGCGACGAGGATCCGCCGTGCGTCGCGCAGACGGGTGAACAGGGGCGGCTCGTGGAGGGTGAACACCGGGGGAAGCTAACAGGCACCGGCACGGACTTCATCCGGTTTCCCGCCGGGTCCGCGACCGTTCTCGTACGACGCCGGTCGCGGCGGGCACGAGGGCCGGGCGGGCCGACAGCACAGGCGGGCGCACGGGCGGGCCGTGCGGGGGAGACGGGCGCGGGGGCCCGCGGCCGCGGGTGCGGCCGCCCCCCCCGCGCCGCC
>NZ_JBEOWS010000068.1:0-32537 GCF_040296125.1 Streptomyces sp. NPDC002265
CGACGCGCGTAGAACTCGTGTCATGCATAAGTCACTTCGTCTCGCGGCGCTCGCCGCGGCGTGTGCCGTCGCCGGTGCCGGCCTCTACGGCGCCGGCGCCGCCACGGCCGGCCAGTCCACCGCCAACTCCACCCGTGAGCCGTACAACATCGGGCTCCTGGTGAAGGACATCGACACCTACTACGGCATCACGACCGACAGCGCCGGTGTGTACCAGGCGTCCCCGGACAGCCCGTACGCCAAGGACCTCGCGCGGATCGACGCCGCCGCGCGCAAGCAGATCGACCGGGCCGCCCACAAGGCGGCGCACCACAAGGGCGAGAAGCCCGCGGTCGTCTTCGACATCGACGACACGCTGCTGCTCAGCCTCGACTACGAGAAGCGCTACAACTACACGTACAACGCCACCACTTGGGCGGACTACGTCAACAGGGCCGACCGTCCGGGCGTCTTCGGCAGCGCGGAGCTCGTGCGCTACGCCCACGCCAAGGGCGTCGAGGTCTTCTACAACTCGGGTCTGAGCGAGGCGCAGCGCACCGCCGCCGTCGCGAACCTGAAGAAGATCGGCGCCGATGTGAACCTCGACGCCGCCCACATGTTCCTCAAGGACAAGGCGAACCCGCCGGCCTACCTGGCCGCCTGCGCCACCCCGGGCACCTGGAACTGCACGACCGTGCAGTACAAGTCCGGTACCCGCAAGCACATCGAGAGCCTCGGGTACGACATCGTCGCCAACTTCGGCGACCAGTACTCCGACCTGGACGGTGGCTACGCCGACCGGACGTACAAGCTGCCGAACCCGACGTACTTCGTCAGCTAGCAGCGCAGCGGGCGAAGTCCGCCGCGAACGGCGGAAGGGGCCCCCTTCCCGGCCCGTGAGGGCGGGGGAGGGGGCCCCTTCGGCTGCGGGATCAGCCCAGGCGCTGGACCGTGGCCCAGGTCTCCGAGCGGAGGGTGGACGCGGTGCCGAGGGTGGTGGCGGTGCCGGGGTAGAGCTGGAGGTCGCCGCCGGCGTTGGTGGCGAAGACGTCGGGGATGCCGTCGCCGGTGACGTCCGGGCTGCCGTAGACCAGGGGGTGGTCGGCGTAGAGCCAGGTGCCCGAGACGTAGGTGTCGTCGCCGTCCAGGCTCGCGGCGGACGAGCCCAGGCTGGCGAGGACCGTGCCCACCCCGTCGCTGTCGAGGATGCCCTTGCGCAGGATGAGGTTGCCGGCCGCGGTGCGGTAGGTCATGTCGGCCGCGCCGTCGCCGTTGTAGTCGGCGATGGCGACGAAGTCCCGCTCCGTGGCGCCCCAGGCGGAGGACGTCATCTTGGTCGCCGCGCCGAACGTGCCGCCGCTGTAGCCGCTGAGGATCCACAGCTCGTTGCCGAGTGCCCCGCCGGCCACGAACAGCTCCGTCCGTCCGTCCCCGGTGATGTCGCCCGCCGACTTGATCTCCGAGTAGGTGGAGGGGGCGGGCGCGTTCGCCGGGAGGCGTACCTCGACACGCTTGGAGACGTCGACGGCGCCGTAGCCGTCGCCCGGATAGATGAACAGGCGGCCGTCGGGTGTGCGGATCACCCAGTCGCTGACACCGTCGCCGTTGAGGAAGTCCCCGTTGTGGGTGACCAGGGCGTAGATGTCCTTGCCGTCCCAGATGTGCGGGGCGGTGTTGCCGTTGTTGATCAGGGTGCCCTTGTTGTGGGTGCCGTAGGTGCTGGTCAGCCAGGTGCCCTTCTGCGACACCGAGTCGATCCAGAGGTTTCCTGCGGCGGTCACATGGCCGAGGTCGGCGTCGCCGTCGCCGTTGAGGTCGCCCGGGCCGTCGGCGGTGGTGCGCGGCTGGACGTAGAAGAAGTACTTGCGCGGATTGGGGGATATGTTGCCCGCCGCGTCGACGGACTTGACGTACAGGGTGTTCGGGCCGGCGGCCGGGGGCTGGATGCCGGTGATGGTGGCCGTCTTGAGGGTGGTCGTGCAGGTCTTGGTCAGACCGCCCGAGGTGCCCTGTGATCCGCCGGCGCAGGCGTAACCGGCGTAGCTGGTGGAGTTGAAGGACCAGACGAACTTCACGATGTCGGTCTCGGAGGCCGAGCCGACCGCGAAGGTGAAGCTTCCCGGGTTGCCGAAGGGCTTGACGGACCAGGCCTCGGGCACGCTGTCGCCGTCGTTGTCACCGGGGAAGTCGGTGGAGACGACCTCCGCGGGGGAGTCGGGCAGGTTGGTGTCGTAGGTGAAGCGGCACACGCCGTCCCCGCCGGTGGGTGCCCAACCGCTGCTGACCTTGGCGTCCCAGGCCCGTACCCGCCACGAGTAGGTGATCCCGGTGGTCAGGTACGACTTGATCGAGATCCCGCCGACCTCACCGTCGTCCACGCTCTTGGTGAAGGTCTTCTTCGTGGTGTCGGACTTGCCGGTCTGCCAGAGTTCGAACTCCAGCTTGGTCAGGTCGCTGTCCGGGTCGGTCGCCTTGCCGCTGATGGTGATCGTGTCTGCTTTGCCGACCTTGATGTACGGAGATTCGGAGGTGTCGCAGGAGCCGGGGCTCATGGTGACGGACGTCGGCGTGTTCGGCTTCCGGTTGTACGTGACGGCCAGCGTCGGGGAGCCGTCGTTCTCGGCCTTGAACTTCTTCCAGGAGTAGGTGTCCGTCTCCAGGCTGCTGGCGGAACCGGTCGGCGCGGAGGACGAGGTGGAGGCCACCAGGCCCAGGTTGAAGCTGGTCGCGCCGTCGTCGGCCGCGTCCTGGAGCAGCGAGGTGACGGTGAAGTTGACGTACGCGTCGGGGCAGGAGCTGTTGGACTTCCAGCCGTAGGCGAAGGACTTGGAAGTGATCTTCCGCTGCCAGGACGGCTGCCGGTTCCAGGTGGTCTTGGAGGTGAAGTCGCCCGTGCCCCACAGCTGCACCGTGCGCTTGCTGCACGACCAGGAGTGGGTCTCCAGGACCTTCAGGGTGGCGCTGGAGACGTCCGCGCCCGTGATGGCCTTCTTCAGCTTCATGCGGAAGAACGAGCGGGCCGTGCCCCAGGTCTCCCGCTCGAAGCCGACGCGGGCCTCCTTGGTGTCCTCGTTGTAGTTCGCGCCGTCGTAGAAGCTGGAGCTCGGGTACCGCTTGTAGACCGTGGTCCAGTTGGCGCGGACACCGCTGGTGGAGGGGTCGAGGAAGAGCGGGTAGGTCAGGCCCTCGGTGTCCGCGAGGTAGCTGCCCGGCGGAGTGATCGTCAGCACGCCGTCGCCGAACTCGGCGGCGGCCGTGGTGGCGTGGGCGCCCTCGCCGGGGCCGTTCGCGGCGGGCAGGGCGAGGGTGTCGGAGGCGGACGCCCGGGCGCCGTCGTAGACGACGGGGTCGGCGTTGCTCCTGGTGTTGCCGGGGTTCTCGTTCGGGACCTCGTCGGCCGGTACGTCGTCCGGGTTCTCCCGCGCGGGCGCCTTCTCGACGACCTCGGGGTCCTCGTTGCTGCCGGTCGCGGCCTCGGCCTCGGTGCCGGTGGCCTCGGCCCCGGTGTCGTGGGTCCCGGCGGAGTCCCACAGGAACGGCGTGGGGGAGACGGCGATCTCGTTGCCCGAAGCGTCCTTGGCCGTCAGCACGTCGGTGCCGGGGTCGAGGACGAAGGAGAGGCTGGAGGAGGTGACCCGGTAGCGCGGGGGGTCGGCGGCGAGCCGCTCCGCGGCCTCGGGCGTGTGGACGACCAGGACGTGCGTGAAGCCGGTGTCCCGGGCGGACAGCATCAGGTCCACGCCGGGCCGGACGTCCTCGTACAGCGCGCGGTTGTCCTCGACCACCGGCTCGGGCAGTGCGCCCGGCCACTCGAACCCGATCTCGTGGCCCTCGGCGGTCATCGTCAGCAGCGGGGTCCACGAGGTCCCGGCCGCGTCGTCGACCTGTTCGGCGGAGGCCGCTCCGGTGCGGAACACCGCCGGCCGGACGACCGCAACGGAGCGGGGGACGGACGCCTTCCGGGCGCCGTCCCCACCGCGTCCTCCAGCGGAGAACGTCACCGGATAGGGGCTGTTGACGGTGTGCCAGCCCTTGCCGCTCCTGCGCAGGCTGGTGTCGACCGGTGCCCATTCGCCCCGGGCGTTCTTCGTGCGCAGGGGCGCGACGGAGACCGAGTAGGTAAAGGTTCCGTCCGGATTTGCGTATGTCGTCGAGAACTCGTCGGTCAGTGCCGCGACTTCGACCCGCTTGCCGCTCCTGCGTGCGCGGGACTGGGCCTCGTCCTCGTCGACCAACCGCGTGGCCCGCTTGGTCCTGGTGTCGGAGACGGTGTCGCCGTCGTCCCGCAGCGCGAGCAGCGCGCCGCCGGCGGCCAGCACGGCCAGTGCCGCAGTCACGGCCACGGCACGCCGAAGGCGCCGTCCACCAGGGGGATTTGGTTGCACGGCGGTGTCGAGGTCGCTCAAGGGCCCTTCTCCACAACAGGCTGGACCGCGCTGCGGCGGGCGCCGCGGCGGCATGGTTCTTCCGGTGTGCCCTCAAAGCCTGGTGACAGGTCGTGGCGAGCGCTCGACGCGCCGCATCGGGCCGTTGGAGTATGAACAGCTCCTCCCGGTCAGATCAACACTCTTCGATCGCAACTGTGTTGCACACGGTCACGCAATGACCCGGCAAAGGCCGCTGGTGGGAATCTTTGCTCTTCTTTGTCTGGCTTTGGCTAGTGACATACCCAACAGAGATCCGGTGAGTCTTGACGACGATCTTCACAACGTCTTTATCTTCGTGATCGATCTTTAGTCGTTGTTCACCAAGTGCCGTCACTCGTGTGCGTTGTGACGGTTCATCACGGGGGAAGAGTCAACTTGACCGTGCGTACGGTGCTGTCCTGGTGCGGCAGGGGTTCGCTGGCGAGATCGCCGCGTGAACGCCTGGTCCGCCGCAGAGCAAGGGTCGGCGTCGTCGCCGGGCTGGTTCTCGCCCTCAACGTCACCCTGCTGCCCGGTGCCGTCGCGTTCGGTCCCGACGTCCCCCGTACGGCGGTCGAGCTCGCGGACCTCCAGGAGACGGACGCCGTCCCGGTCGACGAGGCACTGACCGACAAGCTCGATGAGCTCGACGGCTCCGCCGCGACCGATCCCCAGCAGACGTACGCGCCCGCCGCGGTCGCCGAGGTACCCCAGGCCTCCGGCACCAAGGCCGTCGACAACCTGACCGCGGGCGCGACGACCGAGGTCGCGAAGTCGACCGACGGCACGATGTCCATCGGTGTCGGCGCCCCCGACGGTGCCACCCCCGCCGAGGCCGACGCCCTCGAAGGCCAGTGGAGCGTCGCCGCCGCGCCCGAGGCCGACGCCGTCGCGAACGGTTCCCAGGGCTTCCTGCTCGCCGTCGACGCCCCCGCCACCGCCACCGGTGACGCGGTCGTCTCCATCGACGCCACCAAGCTCGCCGAGACCTACAGCGCCCAGTGGCTCGACCGGCTCTCCTTCACCCTGATGCCGGCCTGTTACGCCGACACCCCCGACCTGGAGGAGTGCTCCACCGGCGTCCCGGTGACCACCGAGGTCGAGCGCACCGGCCACACCGTCCCCGTGCCGGTGGACGCCGGAGACTCCTCGGGCTCCGAGGCCGACACCGGCGAGGACGGCGCCTCCGACGAGGTCGTGGGCGACACCGACACCACCGTCGACGTCCCCGAGACCCTGGTCAACGTCACCCTGGACACCGCCGACCTGCACTCGGTCGCCGCGCAGTCCACCACGAACCCCGCGGTGAGCACCGACGCCGGCCGCGTCGACTCCGCGGTCTGGCACGAGAGCGCGGCCGGTGCCGTCCAGCAGATCGCCGGCTCCTCCGGCGGCGGCCTCCTCGTGGGCAGCTCCTACGGGGCCGGCGCGGGCGGCGACTTCTCCGCCAGCCCGATCGTCTCGGCGGGTTCCTGGACCGCGGGCGGCTCCTCCGGCGCCTTCAGCTACTCCTACACGATGGCCGCCCCGCAGGTCCCCTCCGGCCCGACGCCCAACGTCACCCTCAGCTACAACTCGCAGACCTCGGACGGCCGTACGTCGTCCACCAACAACCAGGTCTCGTGGATCGGCGAGGGCTGGGACTACAACCCCGGCGCCATCACCCGCACTTTCGTGGGCTGCGCCGCCGACACCGCCGACGCCAACAACGCCAAGCACTTCACCGGCGACCAGTGCTGGGGCTCGTCCAACGCGGTCCTCTCCCTGAACGGCACCACCACCGAGCTGGTGCGCGACGACACCACCAAGGAGTGGAAGGGCGCGCGCGGCGAGAACATGCGCGTCGAGCTGCTGACCGAGGCCGACTACAAGAAAGTCATCGCCGACGCGACGGGCGTGCCGGTCTCGGACGTCACCTACGGCTCCAACAACGGTGACAACAACGGCGAGTTCTGGCGGGTCACCACCGACGACGGCACCCAGTACTTCTTCGGTCTGAACCGGCTCCCGGGCTGGTCCTCCGGCAAGGCCGAGACCAAGTCGGTGCTGAACGTGCCGGTCGCCGGCAACCACTCCGAAGACCCCTGCCACGCCACGAAGTTCGAGGACTCCTTCTGCGACCAGGGCTGGCGCTTCCAGCTCGACTACGTCGTGGACACCAACGGCAACGCGATGTCGCTGTGGTGGGAGAAGGAGAAGAACGCCTACGCGCGCGACATGAAGGAGGCCAAGGCGGTCGAGTACGACCGCGGCGGCTACCTCTCCCACATCGACTACGGCCAGCGCGCCACCACCCTCTTCTCCGCCGAGCCGCTCGGCCGGGTCAGGTTCAACGCCGCCGAGCGCTGCTTCGACGACCCCGCCCTGAAGGTGGCGTGCTCGAACAGCAACTTCGACTCCAAGCAGTCCGACCGGACCCGGCCCTGGTTCGACACCCCCGCCGACCTGGCCTGCGCGACCGGCAAGAAGTGCTCCACGTACGCCCCGACCTTCTGGTCCCGCAAGCGCCTCGCCTCCGTCGACGCCTGCACCCAGCGCGAGCAGGGCGTGACGCTGACCGAGTACTCCTCGGACGCCGACGGCAACGAGACCGGCCAGCGCAACGCCTGCGGTCTGGAAGGCGACTCGGCGAGCACGACCTCGCTGTCGAAGGTCGACTCCTGGGGTCTGAAGCAGTCCTTCCCGTGGGACCTCACCGGGGAGTACACCGCGCTCTGGCTGGAGTCCATCAAGCGCACCGGCTACGCCGTGGACGGCTCCACCCGCCCTCTGAACCCGGTCTCCTTCGGCTACAACGAGAACGCGCTGCCCAACCGGGTCAGGGAGAACTCCTCCGACACCGCCCCGCTGTTCGCGCGGCTGCGCATCCAGGACGTCGTCTCCGAGTACGGCGGCCGCACGCACGTCGACTACAAGGCGCCCGAGGGCAAGTGCCTCACCGGCGCCGCCCGGCCGTCGATCGACGAGAACCACTCCCTCTGCTATCCGGCGTACTGGCACGCCGACGGCGAGCTGGAGGACAAGCGGATCTCCTGGTTCCACAAGTACGTCATCGACAAGGTCACCGAGTTCCCGCGTCTCGCCGACGCGCAGAACATCGTGACGACGTACGAGTACGCCACCGACAGCGACGCCGTCGACGGCGCGCTGTGGGCCAAGAGCCAGTCGGAGTTCTCCCGCCCCAAGAAGCGCACCTGGGACGACTTCCGCGGCTACCCGGTCGTCACCACGACCACCGGCGCCACGGACGCGGGCGACGGCACCGTCGCCTCCAAGTCCGTCACCCGCTACTTCCGCGGCATGAACGACGACGTCGTCGCCGACGACACCCCGGAGAAGTCCTCCGACGACGTCAAGCGCTCCGTCGTGACGACCGACATCACCGGCGCGACCCTGGCGACCGACCGCAAGGCGTACGCCGGCATGGTCGCCGAGTCCCTCACCTACCCCGACGTGTCGGCCGACACCGCCACCGGCTGGATCGCCCGCACGATCAACATCCCCGACGCCCCGGTCCGGCTGGCCACCCGCAACCGTACCGACGGCCCGGACGTGGTCTCCGAGCGCGTCACGCTCGGCAGGACGACGACCATCTCCAAGGCCTCGGTCAAGGGACCGGACGGTTCGTACCTGCGCACGGTGACCTCCGACACCGAGTACGACCCCACGTACGGCCTGCCGACGAAGGTCAAGGACTACGGCGACACGGCCGTCTCCGGCGACGAGTCCTGCACCGTCACCTCGTACGTGCACAACACCTCCGGCACGAACTACCTGGTCGGCCTGGTCGCCCGGACCGTCACCACCACCGGCACCAGCACCTGCTCCACCGACCTGTCCAGCGCCACGGGTTCCACGCTGGTCGCCGCCTCGCGCATGTACTACGACGGCGCGACGTCCTCCACCGCAACGCCCGCCAAGGGTCTGGTGACGAAGACGGAGGCGCCGACCGGCGCCGGCACCGGCTGGGAGACCGCCAACCCGGAGTCGCGCACCGAGTACGACTCCACCGGCCGCGTCACGAAGGTCACCGACCCCACGGGCGTGGTCAACAAGACGACGTACCTCCCCGACAGCGGCCAGGTCTACACGATCGAGACGATCACCGGCAGCAAGGTCGTCGACGGGACCGAGACCGGCTTCAAGGACACCACCGTCCTGGAGCCCGGCCGCGGGGTCACCATCAGGTCGACCGACGCCAACAACCGCGTCGAGTCCTACGAGTACGACCCGCTGGGCCGCGCCGTCGCCGCCTGGGACGCCACCCAGCCCGCCACCGACGACCCGACGGTCAAGTACACGTACAACATCGACCCGAAGAAGCCGGTGTCGGTGGTGGCGGAGTCGCTCTCCGACAACCCGACCGCGGGCGTCGACGGCGACAAGGCGGGCTACGAGAAGTCCACGACCATCTACGACGGTCTCGGCCGCGAACGCCAGACCCAGACCCCGGCGGTCGACGGCGGCCGGCTGATCACCGACACGCTCCACAACAACGCCGGTCAGGTCCGCTACACCCGCAACGCGTACTACATGGAGGGCGACCCGGACACCGAACTGGTCGTCCCGGCCTCCGAGTCGCTGGTCCCCAACGCCACCTCGTACACGTACGACGGCCTGGGCCGGGTGCTCACGGTCACGCCGGTGCACAGCTCCTACCCGCAGACGGGTGAGACCTTCACCAACGCCGGCAAGCCGGTGCCCACCACCGACCGCCGCACCCGTTACGAGTACGGCCTCGACTACACGGTGATCCGCCAGCCCCAGGGCACGCCCGCCTCCCGGGTGTGGACCGACGCACTGGGCCGCACGACGCAGCAGGACACCTTCAGCGACGCCGCGATGACCGAGGCCGGCGCGATCAGCACGACGTACGACTACGACCTGCGCGGTGACATGGTCACCAGCACCGACGACGTCGGCAACACGCGGACCTGGAAGTACGACGCGCTGGGCCGGGTCACCGACACGACCGACCCGGACGCCGGGGCGGCCCACACCGACTACGACGCCTACGGTCGTGTCGACAAGGCGACCGACGCCCGTGGCCAGACCGTCTCGTACACCTACGAGCGGCTGAACCGCGTCGAGCAGGTCAAGGTCACCCCGAAGGGCTCCACCACCTCCACCCTCGCGCAGACGTACGCGTACGACGGCGCGACCGGCGGCATGGGCCAGCTCGCCTCGGCGACCCGCTACACCGACGGCAAGGCGTACACCACCTCGATCGGCGGCTACACGGCCGACTACCAGCCCACGGACATGACCACGGCCCTGCCGCCGGGTTCCACCGCGGGCCTGACCGCCGACGGCTTCGCCACCCAGTACAAGTACACGTACAAGTACAACGCCGACGGCCAGCTGGAGACGTACACGGCGCCGGCGGCCGGCGGCCTCGACGCCGAGGACGTCGTCACCCGCTACAACAAGGCCGGTCTGCCGATCTCGGTCTCCGGCAAGAACTGGTACGCCTCCGAGGCCTCCTACTCCCCCTACGGCCAGGTGCTCCGCTCCACCACCGGTGAGCAGGGCCACCGGCTGTGGCAGGAGAACACCTTCAACGAGTCGACCGGTGAGCTGCTGACCAGCAGGCTCGTCCGCGAGAGCGCCACCGACACGACTGTCGTCCCCGGCAGCGAGGTCAGCAAGCGCTCCTACGCCTACGACCCGTCGGGCAACGTCCTGTCCGTCGCGGACAAGATGGGCACCGCGACCGACCAGCAGTGCTTCAAGTACGACGTGCTCGGCCAGCTGAAGGAGGCGTGGACGACGCCGGGCGGCGGCGCCTGTGTGGCCTCCGGCAAGACCACCGCCGAGCCGGTCTACACCGACGGCAAGGTCAACGTCTCCTCCAACGGGGACGGTTACTGGCAGTCGTACGATTACGACGCCCTCGGCAACCGCACCAGGAAGACGGCCTACAAGGCTGACCCGACCTTCACCTCCGGGGTGCGCGACACCAAGGGCGACGTCGTCACCGACTACGCCTACGGCACCAGCGACACCGCGAAGAACGACCAGCCGCACACGCTGACCTCGTACACCACGAAGTCGACGACGGCGGCGGGCGCGGCGGTCACCACCCGCTCGACGCAGACCTACGACGCCGCGGGCTCGATGGAGACCCGCTCCACCGGCGGCGACACGGCCCAGACCATGACCTGGACCTGGGACGGCAAGGCCGAGTCCGTCACCGGCTTCGGGACCGACGGCTCCGGCGCCTGGATCGGCGTCGGCGACCTCTGCATGGACCTCTCGGGCGGCACCGCCACGGCCGGCACCGCCATCCAGATCTATGTCTGCAACGGCAACAAGTCGCAGCAGTTCCGCCTCAAGGCCACCGACACCGACAACAACGGCACGGTCGAGGACGCGACGACAGGCCAGCTCATCGTGGGCGGGCAGTGCCTCCAGCCGGGCAGCGCCACCGCGGGTTCGGCCGTCGTCATCCAGGCCTGTGACAAGACCACGGCGGCGACGCAGCGCTGGCAGACCCTGAGCACCGGCCAGGTCAAGTACGTCACGAGCCCCTCGACGAACCTGTGCCTGTCGGCCCCGGCGACGACGGTGGGCACGGACCTCACCCTGGCGACCTGCAACTCCACTGTCGCCGGCCAGATATGGAAGCCCGCGTCCAAGACGACGTACGTCTACGACGCGATGGGCAACCGGCTGCTGGAGCGCACCAGCGCCGGCGCGATCCTGAACCTTCCCGACACCAAGGTCTCGCTGACCACGGCCGGCAAGGTCCGTTACGTCGAGCGCACGTACGACGGCATCGGCGGTCCGTCGGTGACCCGGTTCCGCGAGGGCGCCAACAACACGGCAGGTCTCAGCGAGCACCTGTTCGCCCAGGCGACCGACCTCAACGGCACCCCGCTGGCGGAGGTCCGCCTGGACGGCGGGATGCAGGTCCGTGTGCAGAAGAGGGACCCGTGGGGCGAGGAGCGTGCGGTGAGCATGCCCATGCGCACGCACACCGGGTTCCACACGGGTGACGACGACGTGGAGACGGGCCTGACCCATATGGGCGCCCGCGAGTACGACCCGGGTACGGGCCGCTTCATCTCGGCGGACCCGGTCCTGGACGACAGCGACCCGCTCCAGGCCAACGGCTACTCGTACGCGAACAACAACCCGGTGACGCACTCGGACCCCTCGGGTCTGACGTCCTCCGCCTCCAGCTTCGACGCCTCGATCGCGGCGCTGGACGCGAAGATCGCCGAGTACCAGAAGAGCCTGGGCCGCTCCATCGGCGACGTGATCCTCGCGACCGGCTGGGCCGTGTTCAAGGAGTTCATCGGCTGGAACGACGTCGTCGGCTGCTTCACCCAGGGCGACCTGTGGGCCTGCGGAAGCCTCCTGATGGACGCCATTCCGTGGACCGCGGTCTTCTCCAAGGGCAAGAAGATGTGGCGCGCCTTCAAGGGCACCATGAGCGCGGTCAAGGCGTACAAGGCGGCCAAGCGTGTGGCCGAGATCGGCCTGAAGGCGGCGAAGGCGGCCAAGGTCGCGCTGATGAAGGCGAAGAAGGCCGCGGAAGTGGCCGCGGCGGAAGCCAAACGCAAGGCCCGAGCAGCAGCGAAACGCGCAGCCGAGGCGGTAAAGAAGAAGTCCCATACGGGCTCGAAGGGTGCCCGGGGCAATGCACGCCAGGTAGAAGCCCGCACCGCGGCCCAGCACAAGGGCTCTTCGGGCGGCGGCAAGGCGGAGGAGAAGTCCGGCGGCTCGCGGGACGGGTCGGGCAAGGAGGACTCGGGCGGCGACGGTGGTGGCTCGGGTGGAGAGGGCGAAAGCTGCTCGGTAGCCAACAGCTTCACGCCCGACACCAAGGTCCTGATGGCCGACGGGTCCACCAAGGCGATCAAGGACGTCAAGGCCGGCGACAAGGTCCTGGCGACCGACCCGGAGACCGGCGAGACAACGGCGCAGACCGTCACCGCCGAAATCCTCGGCAAGGGCGTCAAGCACCTGGTCAAGGTCACCATCGACACCGACGGCAAGAAGGGCTCGAAGACCGCCGAGGTCACCGCGACCGACAAGCACCCCTTCTGGGTCCCCGAACTCGGCGACTGGATCGACGCGACCGACCTCAAGTCGGGCGAGTGGCTGCGCACCAGCGCCGGCACGCTGGTCCAGATCACGGCCGTCAAGCGCTGGACGGCGCTGGACGCGACGGTGCACAACCTCACCGTCAGCATGGTGCACACGTACTACGTGCTGGCGGGGGCGACCTCGGTCCTGGTTCACAACTGTGGTGGCACGGAGGACGGCGCCAGGCAACTGATGGACCGTGCCACTCAACTTCAGTCGGAATCCGGGTGGAGTGGAACCACGGCCGTGGTGCGCGTCAGGAACATCGCTGATCCGAAGCGGATCGAGACGTGGGTGGCGAGTAACAAGACCTACTTGCCGACCGGTTGGAAGAAGAACAACTCCTTGAACCCCGGAGAGATATTCGTCCAGCTCAAGGGGCATGCGGAAGAGTCCATCATCGAAGCTCTTGACGGAAAGTGGGACATTATTGAGGGGGGCACCTCAACGGGTGTCTGTTGGGACATATGTACGCCTCTCCTCGGCAAGGAAGGGGCTACTATTGGCGGTCCCGGGTTCAATAGCAGCAAGAAAAACTCTCCGTGGAGGATGTTTTGGAAGCCGTAGACGTCTCACATGACTCCCTCACAGGCCTGCTCGGTGAGGCTGGCGAGGATGCTGCACTCGTCTCGGGGGGCATGTGCGTCTACAGGGTGCTGCCGATCCTCTGCCGGGAGGCCCCGTCCGGGCTGTACGCCTCCCTGACAGGACTCGAGAAGTGGCAGGTCGACTTGCTGCCGCAGCGACTGCGTGAAGTTCTTGAGGAGTTGCGCGAAGGGATTGACGAGGAGCGATTCGACGGAGTGCCCGAGGAAATCGGCGAGCTGTACTCAATGGCTTCTGAAATGGTCCTGCGGTTCTTCGAGGGCGGGTCCGAGGTCAGTGAGTGGGCGGATTGGTGCTCGACGATCAGTCTCGACATTCACCAGCAGCTCGATGCCCTCCTGGACGAGGGTGGTGAATTGGCCTCCGCTGTCTTCGTTCCGGCGGGAACGCTTCCTGACCTGACTCCCCTGGAAGGCCTGGAACTCGGGGATCAGATCACTACTCTGGTGCGGCTCGGTAGCTCCGATCCAGCAGTGCGGCAGAGCGTTCTTGAGATCGCCGAAGCGGGTAACCTCCGTACTCGTACGGTTTTGACGCAGGTGGCCGAGTCCTTGTAACCGGAACTGCGGGCTGAGCCGATTCGTCCGGCAGGCATGTACGGGACCCAGTGTTCCGTGAGTTCCTCGTGTGATCGAAGA
Organism: Streptomyces sp. NPDC002265; assembly: GCF_040296125.1. Classification (NCBI taxonomy): domain Bacteria; kingdom Bacillati; phylum Actinomycetota; class Actinomycetes; order Kitasatosporales; family Streptomycetaceae; genus Streptomyces; species Streptomyces sp. NPDC002265. The sequence goes on from NZ_JBEOWS010000068.1 coordinate 13,724, forward strand.
GCCTCGTGCGGCACATGTCGCGTGAGGCTCTTCGTGTACAGGGACACAGCCCCGCGACGTCCGGGATTTCCGTTCGTCCCCCACGGAGGCGGCGTCGTGGACGACCGTGCCCACGGGAGACCTCTTCGCAGGGAGCCTGCGTGTACGGGACTTGCGGCGTGTGTGGCCGCTCCTGCCTGATTCCGTAACACGAAGAAAACCTGAAAGTGCCCGGAGAGGGGAACAATCCAGCCAGCATCCGCGCACCGAGCACGCAGGCAACGAGGAGTATCGCCATGTCCGAAGCGCAAAAGGTCGACAACCGGCCAAGTGCCGTACCACCGGCGGCAGGTGGGGTCGACGGGTTCTTCAAGATATCCGCCAGGGGCTCCAGCATCGGCCGGGAGATACGCGGCGGCTTCGCCACGTTCTTCACCATGGCCTACATCCTCGTCCTGAACCCCATCATCCTCGGCAGCGCCAAGGACAAGTTCGGGCACACGCTCGACACCGGTCAACTGGTCACCGCCACCGCGCTGGTGGCCTGCGTGATGACCGTCATCATGGGCATCGGCGGCAACCTCCCGCTCGCCATCGCCGCGGGCCTCGGCCTCAACGCCGTCGTCGCCTTCCAGATCGCCCCGCTGATGAGCTGGGACGACGCGATGGGCCTCGTCGTCCTCGAAGGCATCCTGATCTGCGTCCTGGTGCTCACCGGCCTCCGGGAAGCGATCATGAACGCGATCCCGCAGCAGCTCAAGCAGGCGATCGGCGTCGGCATCGGTCTGTTCATCGCGTTCATCGGCTTCGTGGACGCCGGGTTCGTCAGCCGTATCCCGGACGCGGCGAACACCACCGTGCCGGTGCAGCTGGGCGCCGTCGGCCGGCTCACCGGCTGGCCCGTGCTGGTCTTCTGCCTCGGTGTGCTGCTCACCATCGCGCTGCTCGCGCGCAAGGTGAAGGGCGCCATCCTCATCAGCATCGTGACCATGACCGTCGTCGCGATCGTCATCGACGCCGTCGCCGACATCAAGAGCTGGGGCCTGACCACCCCGAAGGTGCCGGACAAGATCGTCGACAGCCCGGACTTCGGCCTCGTCGGTCACTTCAGCCTGTTCGGCGGCTTCGCCGAGGCCGGTGCGCTCACCGCGGTCCTGCTGGTCTTCACCCTGGTCCTGTCGGACTTCTTCGACGCCATGGGCACCATCGTCGGGATCAGCGCCGAGGCCGGGCTGCTCGACGAGCAGGGGCAGGTGCCGGGCATCGGCCGGGTCCTGTTCATCGACGGCGCCGCCGCCGTCGCGGGCGGACTGGGCTCCGCCTCGTCCAACACCGCCTACATCGAGTCCGCGGCCGGCGTCGGCGAGGGCGCCCGCACCGGCTTCGCCAACCTGGTCACCGGCGGCCTGTTCGGCCTCGCGCTCTTCCTCACCCCGCTGCTGACCATCGTCCCGCTCCAGGCCGCGGCGCCCGCGCTGATCGCGGTCGGGTTCCTGATGATGACCCACGTCAAGCACATCGACTGGGACAAGTTCGAGATCGCCATCCCGGCGTTCCTGACGATCGTCGCGATGCCGTTCACGTACTCCATCACCGACGGCATCGGCGCCGGCTTCCTCGCCTACGTCGTCATCAAGACGGTGCTCGGCAAGGCCAAGGAGGTCAACTGGCTGCTGTGGGCCGTCTCGGCGCTGTTCCTGGTGTACTTCGCGATCGATCCCGTGGAGCAGCTCCTCGGGGTCAAGTAGGACCGGCGGGGGCGGTCCCGCCGGACCGCCCCCGCCCGTACGTCACTTGAGCGCCGCCTTCATCATCGCCCTGGCCACCGGCGCGGCCAGCCCGTTGCCGCTGACCTCGGAGCGGGCCGCGTCCGACTGCTCGACCACGACCGCCACGGCGACCTCCTCGCCGGTCGAGTCGGACGTGCCGTACGAGGTGAACCAGGCGTACGGCGTCTTGCTGTTGTTCTCGCCGTGCTGGGCCGTGCCCGTCTTGCCGCCCACGGTCACCCCGGCGATCAGCGCGTTGGTGCCGGTGCCCCGCTCCACGACCGTCTGCATCGCCGACCGCAGCTGCTTCGCGGTGGCGGAGCTGACGACCTGGGTGCCGGCCGCCTCGTCGTCGTAGTTCTTCAGCACGTCGCCTCCGCCGTCGGTGATCTGCGCGACCATGTGCGGGGAGACCAGCTTGCCGTCGTTGGCGATGGCCGCCGACACCATGGCCATCTGCAGCGGTGTCGCGGTGACGTCGAACTGGCCGATGCCCGACAGGGCCGTCTGCGCCTCGTCCATGCCGGACGGGTACACGCTGGGGTAGGCCCGGACCGGGACGTCCCGGCTGTCGTCGTCGAAGCCGAACTTCTCCGCCATGGCCCGCACCTTGTCCTGCCCGAGCTGCACGGCCATGTGCGCGAAGACGTTGTTGCAGGAGTACTGCAACGCGACCCGGATCGTGGCGTCCGCGCACGGCGCCGAGGCGTTCTCGTTCCTCAGGACCGTGCTGGTGCCCGGCAGGGTGTACGGGTCGGGGCTGTCCGTGCGCTCGTCCACCGACGTGTACAGACCGTTCTCCAGCGCGGCGGCCGCCACCACCAGCTTGAAGGTCGAGCCCGGCGGCAGCGGCTGGCGCAGCGCCCGGTTGGTGAGCGGCTTGTCGGCGTCGGCGGTGAGCTTCTTCCAGGCCGCCCCCGCGGTGTTGGCGTCGGTGAGCGACGAGGGGTCGTACGACGGGGTCGAGACGACCGCCAGGATCCTGCCGGTCTTCGGGTCGATCGCTACGGCCGCGCCCTTGTTGCCGCCGAGCGCCCGGTACGCCGCCTTCTGCACGGCGGGGTCGATCGTCGTGATCACGTTCCCCGGGTCCGCGCGCTTGCCGGTGACGGTGTCCAGGGCGGTCCGCAGGCGGTCGTCCGTGCCGTTGAGGAGGTCCTGGTAGATGCCCTCCAGCTGGGTCGGCGCGTAGCTCTGCGAGGCGTAGCCGGTCACCGCCGCGTACAGCTCGCCGTCCGTGTAGGTGCGTCGGTAGCGGAGATCTCCGTCCTTCGTCCGTGCCGAGCCGGTGATCGCCTCACCGGCCACGACGATGTTCCCGAGCGGGTCCGCGTACGTCGTGATCGCGTTGCGCCGGTTGTCCTTGTCGTCCGCGAGTGCCCGGCCGTCGTAGAACTGCACCCATGTCGCCCTGACCAGCAGGGCCAGCACGAGGAGCAGCGCGAAGACCGATGCGCGCCTGATCGTCTTGTTCATCGCGCCCGGACAGACGAACGGGCGGAGGGGAATCGTTCCCATCCGCCCGGTTTTCTCATCGTATGCTCATGCGACGTGACGTCGGCCGCCTCAGTCGCGCAGCGTCAGCACGATCTCGGCGATCTCCTCGCCGCGCGCGTTTGCGAAACCGGTGGCCCGGGCGCTCTCGCGGAAGCCGCACTTGCGCAGCACCCGCAGCGACCCCTCGTTGTCCGCCGCCGCCCGTGCGTACAGCGGGCGCTCGCTCACCTCCGTGAGCAGGAGCCGCAGCGCGGCCGTGGCGATCCCGCGCCCCCAGTAGGCGCGGTCCACCCAGTACGTCACCTCGCGCTCGCCCGGTTCCCCGTACACCGAGGCGGTTCCGACGACGTCCCCGTCGACCAGCACCGTACGGACCAGCTCCCGGTCCCTTATCCGCCGCCACTTCGCCTCGAAGTCGTCGCGGTCGGCCGGGTCCTGAGGTGTGAACGCGGCCATCCGCAGGGACTCCGGGTCGTTCATCTGCCGGAAGAAGACCGCCAGATCACTGTCGTGCACCTTGCGCAGGGCGACTTCCATCGTGTCTAGAGCCTCCGGGTGGCGAGCGTCAGTCGGTCGCGGGCGTCGAACAGGGCGTCCTTCACCAGCTGCTCGTGGGCCGGGGTGAGCCGGGCCACCGGCACCGAGCAGCTGATCGCGTCCCGGGCCGGGGTGCGGTACGGGATGGCGACGCCGAAACAGCGCAGGCCCAGCGTGTTCTCCTCCCGGTCCACGGCGAAGCCCTGCTCCCGGACCTGGTGCAGTTCCTCGATGAGCTTCTCACGGTCGGTGATCGTGTGCTCCGTCAGCGCCGGGAGCGACTCGGGCAGCAGCTTGCGGACCTGCTCGTCCGTGTACGTGCTCAGCAGCGCCTTGCCCAGGGAGGTGGAGTGGGCGGGCAGCCGGCGGCCGACCCGGGTGAAGGGGCGCAGGTAGTGCTGGGACTGCCGGGTGGCGAGGTAGACGACGTTCGTGCCGTCCAGGCGGGCCAGGTGGATGGTCTCGGTGGTGTCGTCCGAGAGCCGGTCCAGGGTCGGCCGGGCCGCCGCGACCACCTCGTCGCCGTCGATGTAGGAGGTGCCGACGAGCAGCGCGCGCACCCCGATGCCGTACCGCGTGCCCGTCGCGTCCGTCTCCACCCAGCCCAGTTCCACCAGCGTGCGCAGCAGCATGTACAGGCTGGACTTGGGGTAGCCGACGGCCTCCTGGACCGACGCGAGGGAGTGCATACCGGGCCGTCCGGCGAAGTATTCCAGCAGTTCAACCGTCCGCACCGCGGACTTGACCTGCGCTCCGCCGCCCGTCTCGCCTGCCGACATCGCCCTTGACCCCTTCGTTCGACGGGAAATAGTCTCCGACAGCATATTCATCATCAGAGACGGCGTTCAGTATATCGAACGCCCTGGTGGATGACGTACGTACTGCGGCATTGCATGCGGTATTCGATGTGGAGGGACCCGCGGTGGCAGCAGCACCAGTCTGGAGTGTCGACCCCCGAACCGGGAAGCAGCGTGAACAGGTTGCGGTGGCGGCCACGGCCCAGGAGGTGGACGCCGCCGTCCGTGCCGCGCACGACGCGCGTGGCGCGCTCGCCGACCGCACCGTCCGCGCGGCCTTCCTGCGCGCCGCCGCCACGCACCTGGAGGCGGCCCGGGACCAGCTCGTCGAGGCCGCCGACGCCGAGAGCGCGCTCGGTCCGGTCCGGCTGACCGGGGAACTCGCCCGCACCTGCTTCCAGCTGCGGGCCTTCGCGGACATCGTCGACGAGGGCGCCTTCCTCGACGTGGTCATCAACCACCCCGACGACACCGCCACCCCGCCGATCCCGGACCTGCGCCGCTACAAGGTGCCGCTGGGTGTCGTCGCCGTCTACTCGGCGTCCAACTTCCCCTTCGCCTTCTCCGTCGCGGGCGGCGACACCGCGAGCGCGCTGGGCGCGGGCTGCCCGGTCGTGGTCAAGGCCCACCCCGACCACCCGGCGCTGTCCGAGCTGGTCGCCAAGGTGGTCCGCCGGGCCGCCGCGGAGCACGGCATCCCGGACGGTGTGCTGGGTCTGGTGCACGGCTTCGAGGCCGGTGTCGAGCTCATCAGGCACCCGCTGGTGTCCGCCGCGGGCTTCACCGGCTCCGTCCGGGGCGGGCGCGCGCTGTTCGACGCGGCGGCCGCGCGGCCGGTGCCGATCCCGTTCCACGGCGAGCTCGGATCGCTGAACCCGGTCGTGGTGACGGAGGCCGCGGCCGTGGAGCGCGCCGAGGCCATCGGGACCGGGCTCGCCGGGTCCATGACGCTCGGCGTCGGACAGTTCTGCGTGAAGCCGGGGCTGGTGCTGGTGCCGGCGGGCGCCGCGGGCGACGGACTGGTCAAGTCCCTCACGGACGCCGTCAGCGACACCGAGGCCGGGGTCCTGCTCGACCACCGGATGCGCGACAACTTCATCGCCGGGGTGGCCGAGCGGGCCGGGCTGGCGGACGTGGACTCCCCGGTGACCCCCGGCGCGGGCGGCGAGCACACGGTGAGCGCGGGTTTCCTGACCGTACCGGCGAGCAGGCTGACCGCCGGGAGCGAGTACGACCTGCTGCTGGAGGAGTGCTTCGGACCGGTCACCGTGGTAGTCCGCTATGAGGACGACCACGAGGTGCGCGCGGTGCTGTCGCGGCTGCCGGGCAACCTGACCGCCACGGTCCAGCTCTCCGAGGCCGAGGCGGCGGGCGAGGGGCGCGGCGCGGAGATCCTCGCCGAGCTGACCCCGCTCGCCGGCCGCGTCCTGGTCAACGGCTGGCCGACCGGGGTCGCGGTGGCACCGGCCCAGCACCACGGCGGCCCGTACCCGGCGACGACCTCGACGTCGACGTCGGTCGGCGGCACGGCGATCGAGCGCTGGCTGCGGCCCGTCGCCTACCAGAACGCGCCGGAGGCCCTGCTGCCCCCGGAGCTGAAGGACGACAACCCGCTGGGTCTGCCGCGCCGTTTCGACGGCCGGCTGGAGCGGTAACCGGAGTCCTCTTCCCCGGCCGGCCGGACGGCGGCCGAGAGGGCCGCGGCGATCGCACGCCCCTCTCGGACCCGTCCGGCCCCCGCAGCCCGGCCGTCTGCCGACACGGACCCGGACCCCCCTCGGGTTTCTCCGGACCACCTGAGAGAATCCGCCGATGGACGTCGAACTCCCCGAACTCCCTTTCCCCTTGCGCACCTACGGTCCCGACGGGCACTGGGTCTACGAGGACGGAATGCTCAGCGGATGGGCCGGACCCCGGCAGGACCGGTTCGTGTCGCCCACCGGCGAGGCGCTCGATCCCGCCACCGACGCACCCCGGCTGCTGGGGGCGCCCGAAGGCGACTTCCAGCTGATCGCCCGGGTCACGGTGGGCTTCGCCGCAGCCTTCGACGCCGGAGTGCTCTACGTCCACGTCGGCGAGCGGGCCTGGGCCAAGCTCTGCCTGGAGTACTCCCCGGACGTGCCCACCGTGTGCACGGTGGTCACCCTGGGGCACTCCGACGACGCCAACTCCTTCACCGTGGAGGGCAGTTCGGTCTGGCTGCGGGTGAGCAGGACCGGCCGTGCCTTCGCCTTCCACGCCTCCCGGGACGGCAAGCGCTGGACCTTCGTCCGGCTGTTCACCCTCGGCGGGGAGAAGGAGACGGGTGCCGCCCTGGTCGGCTTCATGTCGCAGTCGCCGATAGGGGAGGGCTGTGTCGTCACCTACGACCACATCGAGTTCCGGCCCGCCTGGCCGGACGATCTGCGGGACGGCAGCTGAGCCCGGGATCCAGCAATCCGGCGATCCGGGGCGGGCGGGAATAGCGCGGGCTGTTTGAACGTTCACGCATGCGGCGGGGGGTGGCTCCGCCGACCGGCGGAGGGAGTCTCCGCACCCGTACGACCCGGAGAGAGCCGAAGACATGCGCGTCGAGATCTGGAGCGACATCGCCTGCCCGTGGTGTTATGTCGGAAAAGCCCGTTTCGAGAAAGCGCTCGCGGCCTTCCCGCACCGTGACCAGGTCGAGGTCGTGCACCGCTCCTTCGAGCTGGACCCCGGGCGCGCCAAGGGCGACACCGTGGACGTGCTCACGATGCTCACCAAGAAGTACGGCATGAGCCAGGCCCAGGCCCAGGCAGGGGAGGACAACCTCGGCACCCAGGCCGCCGCCGAGGGACTGGCGTACCGCACCCGGGACCGCGACCACGGCAGCACCTTCGACATGCACCGGCTGCTGCACTTCGCCAAGGAGCGGGGCCGCCAGGACGAGCTGCTCCAGATCCTGTACCGGGCCAACTTCGCCGAGGAGCGCTCCGTGTACACCGAGGGCGACGAGCGGCTGGTCGAGCTCGCCGTCGAGGCCGGACTGGACGGCGACGCGGCCCGCGAGGTGCTGGCGGACCCGGACCGCTACGCCGACGAGGTCCGCGCCGACGCGCGCGAGGCCGCCCAGCTCGGTGCGAACGGCGTACCGTTCTTCGTCCTGGACCGCGCCTACGGCGTCTCCGGTGCCCAGCCCGCGGAGGTCTTCACCCAGGCGCTGACCCAGGCGTGGGGCGAGCGCCCGGTGCTGAAGCCGGTCGGCGGCGACGCCGCGACCGACGGCGCACAGGCCTGCGGCCCCGACGGGTGCGCGCTGCCGCAGTGACGAAAGCCCAGCTCCGGGCCCATCCATAAGCGTTCGTTGGCGAAACCCTCCAAGAATGCGCAATGGACGGTGACTTCACGGGACCGCAGAGTGGTTCCATGCAGAACTTCGAGAGCGTCGTCCGTGCCGAGTTCGAACCGAAGAACACCTTCCTGAACACCGCGAGCAACGGGCTGCTCCCGGCCCGCACGGTGGCCGCCCTGTCCGAGGCGGCCCGCATCCGGGCCGAGGGGCGGCCGCTGACCTCGCTGCACACGGACGTGGAGGAGTCCCGGGCCGCGTTCGCCCGGCTGGCCGGTGTCCCGGTCACCCGGGTGGCCGCCGGCCCCTCGGTCGCCGCGCACACCGCGCTGATCGCCGCCTCGCTGCCCGCCGGCGCCGAGGTGCTCACCGCCGAGGACGACTTCGCCTCCGTGGTGAACCCCTTCCACGTCCGCGGCGACCTCAAGGTGCGCGCCGTGCCGCTGGAGCGGCTCGCCGAGTCCGTCCGGGCGGGCACCGCGCTCGTCGCGGCCAGCGCCGCCCAGTCCGCCGACGGGCGGATCGCCGACCTGAGCGCGGTGCGCGAGGCGGCCCGGACGCACGGGGCACGGACCTGCGTCGACTGGTCCCAGGCCGCCGGCTGGCTGCCGATGGCCGCCGACGACTTCGACTACTCCGTCTCCATCTGCTTCAAGTGGCTGCTCGGCCCGCACGGGGCGGCCTTCCTCGTCGTGCCGGAGGACTTCGGCGGACTCACCCCGCTGCTGGCCGGCTGGGTCGCGGGGGAGGAGCCCTGGGACAGCTGCTACGGCCCGGTCGCCGAACTCGCCCACTCCGCCCGCCGGTTCGACGTCAGCCCGGCCCTGTTCAGCTACGCGGGACTGCGCCACTCGCTCGCCCTCGTCGAGGAACTCGGGGTGGACGCCGTGCACGCCCACGACCTAGCCCTCGCCGACCGCTTCCGCGCGGGTCTCGCGTCCCTCGGCCGCGAACCGCTGCCCTCTCCCGGCTCGGCCATCGTCTCCGTGCCCGGACTGGGCCGTCTCCAGCCCGAGTTGAGCCGTGCGGGCATCGAGGTCTCCGACCGCGCGGGCAACCTGCGCGCCTCCTTCCACCTGTACAACACCGCCGCGGACGTGGACCGGCTGCTGGACGTCCTGGCGGGCTGAACCTCCGGCTCACCGGACCGGCGTGAAGTCCCTGGCCCCGATGTACTCGGGCCGTCGTACCGGAGCCGCGAACGGTTCCACCGCGGCGTTCTCCACGCTGTTGAACACGATGAAGACGTTGCTGCGCGGGAACGGCGTGATGTTGTCGCCGGACCCGTGCATGCAGTTGCAGTCGAACCAGGTCGCCGAGCCGGCCCGGCCCGTGAACAGCCTGATGCCGTGCCGGTCCGCCAGCGCGGTCAGCGCCTCGTCCGACGGTGTGCCCGCGTCCTGCATCTGGAGGGACTTCTTGTAGTTGTCCCGCGGGGTGGCCCCCGCGCAGCCGAGGAACGTGCGGTGCGAGCCCGGCATGATCATGAGGCCGCCGTTGGTGTCGTGGTTCTCGGTCAGCGCGATCGAGACGGACACCGTGCGCATGTTCGGCAGACCGTCCTCGGCGTGCCAGGTCTCGAAGTCGGAGTGCCAGTAGAAGCCGCCGGCCCCGAACCCCGGTTTGACGTTGATGCGGGACTGGTGGACGTAGACGTCCGAGCCGAGGATCTGCCGGGCCCGGCCGACCACGCGCTCGTCGCGGACGAGCCGCGCGAACACCTCGCTGATCCGGTGGACCTCGAAGACGGACCGGATCTCCTGGGACTTCGGCTCCCGGACGGACCGCGGGTCGGCGCGGACGGCCGGATCGGCGACCAGCCGCTCCAGCTCCTGCCGGCAGACGGCCACCTCGTCGTCGCCGACGATCCGGTCGACGGTGAGGAAGCCGTCGCGTTCATAGGCCTGGAGGTCGGCCGTCGAGACCGGTCCCGGGGTGTCCGGGGCGCCCCAGACGACCGGGTCCTGGCGCGGGACGACGACCTCGCCGGTGCCGCGGCTGGGGTACAGATCGGTGATCACGGTCATGGGCGTCACACCTCCTCGGGCTCGGTGAGCAGCGGGTACACACCGTTCTCGTCGTGGTCCTCCCGGCCCGTGACGGGCGGGTTGAACACGCAGATGCAGTGGAAGTCCTCCTTGACGCGCAGCGTGTGCCGCTCGTGGCCGTCGAGGAGGTACATGGTGCCCGGGGTGATCGTGTACGTCCGGCCGGCCTCGTGGTCGGTCAGCTCGGCCTCGCCCCTGGTGCAGACGACGGCCTCGATGTGGTTGGCGTACCACATCGACGTCTCGGTCCCGGCGTACAGGACGGTCTCGTGCACCGAGAAGCCGACCCGTTCCCGGGCGAGGACGATCCGTTTGCTCTCCCAGGTGCCGGACTTCGCCCTGACGTGCCGGTCGGTGCCTTCGATGTCCTTGAACGATCGGACGATCATGGGTAGTGGTCCCTCCTTGTCAGACGGTTTCCCGGAGCCTCGTCAGGCGGTTTCCCTCACGGCGCGGGCCAGGACGCGCAGGCCCTCGTCCAGTTCCTCGGGGGTGACGGTGAGGGCGGGCAGCAGTTTCACCACCTCGCTCTCCGGGCCGGACGTCTCGATGAGCAGCCCGAGTTCGAAGGCCCGCCGGGCGACCCGCTCGGCGCGGTCCTTGTCGTGGAACTCCAGGCCCCACACGAGCCCCCGGCCCCGGTACTCGCGGACGTCGGCGAGGTTCTCCTCGGTGATCGCGACGAGTGCCTGCTCCACCTGTTCGCCGCGGGTGCGGGTCTGCTTCTCCATGGCGGCCCCGTCGGCCCAGTACGTCTCCAGCGCGGCCGTCGCCGTCACGAACGCCGGGTTGTTGCCGCGGAAGGTCCCGTTGTGCTCGCCGGGCTCCCACACGTCGAGTTCGGGCCTGAACAGGCACAGCGACATCGGCATCCCGTAGCCGCTGATGGACTTGGAGACGGTGACGATGTCGGGGGTGATCCCGGCCTCCTCGAAGGAGAAGAAGGCCCCCGTACGGCCGCACCCCATCTGGATGTCGTCGACGATCAGCAGCATGTCCTGGCGCTCGCACAGCGCGGCGAGCGCGCGCAGCCACTCCGGGCGGGCGACGTTGATGCCGCCCTCGCCCTGCACGGTCTCCACGATCACTGCGGCGGGCTTGTTCAGACCCGAGCCCTGGTCCTCCAGCAGCCGCTCGAACCACAGGAAGTCCGGCACCCGGCCGTCGAAGTAGTTGTCGAACGGCATGGGCGTGCCGTGCACCAGCGGTATGCCGGCGCCCGCCCGCTTGAACGCGTTGCCGGTCACGGCGAGCGACCCGAGCGACATCCCGTGGAAGGCGTTGGTGAACGACACGATCGCCTCGCGGCCCTTCACCTTCCGTGCCAGCTTCAGCGCGGACTCGACGGCGTTGGTGCCGGTCGGCCCCGGGAACATGACCTTGTACGGCAGGTCGCGCGGGCGCAGCACCAGGTCCTGGAAGGTCCGCAGGAACGACCGCTTGGCGACGGTCGACATGTCGAGCCCGTGGGTGACACCGTCGCGCTGCAGATAGTCGATCAACGCCCGTTTGAGCACGGGGTTGTTGTGGCCGTAGTTGAGTGATCCGGCGCCGGCGAAGAAGTCGAGGTAGCGGCGGCCGTCCTCGTCGTACATCTGGCTGCCCTGCGCGCGGTCGAAGACGACCGGCCAGCCGCGGCAGTAGCTGCGCACCTCGGACTCCAGGGTCTCGAAGATGCTCAGGTCGGGCTGGGTGATGGTCACGGCGAAACGCTCCTCGGTGCGACGGGTGTCGGTGCAACGGGTTTCGGTACGACGGGTGTCAGTGCGACGGGTGTCGGTACGACGGTGTCAGTGCGACGGGTGGGTCAACGGGCCGATGCGGTACAGGACTTCGGGTGCGTGCGGGCCGTCGGGGAAGTGGCCCGCGGCGAACAGCACCTCACGGGTGACACCCGCTCCGTGCCGGGCGGCGTACGAGGTGAACAGGCGCTCGGAGGCGGTGTTGTCCGGTGTGATGGTGGTCTCGACGCAGGTGAGCGGGTGCTCGGCGGCGATCCGGGCGGTCAGCCCGTCGAGCAGTGCGGCGGCGAGGCCGCGGCCGCGGTGGGCGCGGTCGACCGCGACCTGCCACACGAGCAGGGTGTGCGGGCGCTCGGGCCGGACGTACCCGGTGACGAACCCGACGGGCCGCCCGTCCTGTCCGCGGGCCACCGCCGACGTCCCGGCGAAGTCGCGGCACCACAGCAGATAGCTGTAGGAGGAGTTCAGGTCGAGTGTCCCGGAGTCCTTGGCGATACGCCAGAGAGCGGCCCCGTCCGACACCGACGGGCGGTCGATGTGCAGGTCTGCTTGTGCGGCAGTCATGCAAATTGAATTTACCGAGGGAAATTGAAAAATGCATGACGGGACGGGCTTACGTCTGAGCCCGTCCCGTGTTATCGCGTGGGGGCGCGCAGGAGGCAGGGGGCGTGCGGTATGTGCGCTTTTAAGTGGCAGAAAAGGCGCAGAACGGGCGCCCTGTGGAACGTGTCACACGGGTATGGCCTTCACGGAATCCCCGCGGAACACCCGCTCGGATACGCGCGAAATCTTTGCGTTTAGGTACGTGATCAGCGGGCAGGAGAATGCGGGGAGCTGCCCTGGAGTGTAATTATATAAATCCCCGGATCCAGGGATCGGATCCGGGGATTATTGGAATGGCCGCGAATTCGGAATTGTCAGGCGGGCAGGTTCTCGGCCCAGGCGTTCGCCACGGCCTGCCGTGCCGCCTGCGGGTCCACGTCCAGGCCCTGGTCGGCCAGTGCGGCGCCGAGGGCCGCCAGGCTCGCCTGTACGGCCTCCACCGTCGCGTCGGCGCCGTAGTGGTTGACCCGGATCATTTCCTTGGCCAGCGCGCCCCCGCCCGCGGCCAGCGGCAGCGCGGGGTCCGCCGCCAGCGACCGCGCCACCAGCTCCGACGCCGCCACGCCCGAGGTCGTCCGCAGCGTCGTGGCGACCGGCGCCGCGTCCCGCTCCTCGTACACGTACGGCTCCAGGCCGCCGCCCAGCGCCACCGCCCCCGCCCGGGTGGCCAGCGCGGCGCTCCGGTGCCGGGCCATCACCGTGTCCAGTCCCGCCGTCTCGATCCGCTCCACGCACGCCTCCAGCGCGAGCATCTCCAGCTGCGCCGGTGCGTGCAGCAGTGCCTTGCGGCCGCCGTCGACCCAGCGCTGCTTCCAGTCGAGCAGCGACAGGTACGACCGGCGCGGCGCCCGGGGGTTGGCGGCCATCCGGGCCCAGGCCCGCTCGCTCACCGACACCGCCGACACGCCGGCCGGACCGCCCATCGCCTTCTGCGCGCCGATCACGCACAGGTCGACGCCCCAGGCGTCCGGCAGCACCGGCTCGGCCCCGACGGAGGCCACGGCGTCCAGGTAGAACAGGGCGCCGTGGGCCCGTACCGCTTCGCCGATCTCCGCGACCGGGTTGGTGTTGCCGGTCGCCGCCTCGGCGTGCACCAGCGACACGAAGTCGATCTCCGGGTGCTCGGCGAGGGCCGCCCGCACCTGGCCGGCGGTGACGGCCGTGTGGAAGGGCACGGCCAGGTCGATCACCTTGGCCCCGCAGTCGCGCAGCCAGTCGCCGAAGGTCTGCCCGTACGGGCCGGTGATCACGTTCAGTGCCGTCGTGCCGGGACCGGCGGTCCCGCGGATCGCGCCCTCCAGCGGCAGCAGCGCCTCGCCCTGCATGATCACGACGTCCTGGCGGGTGCCGAGGAGCCGGGCCACCCGGTCCTCGATCGAGGCGAAGCGCGCGGCGCTCAGCGGGGGCAGGTCGAGGAACGGGTGGGTCACGGCGGTGCTCTCTTCGCTCTCTGTCACTCACGGGTGGCCGACCGCTCACGGATGGTCGACGCTGACGAGGGTATCCGGCGGACGTCGTCCCTCGTCGACCGGCGACTTCTTAGGCTGTACGGCCGCGTAGCCATCGGTTTGATTTGAGAGACCCAAACATCTCCTTATAATCGGAACCCACAGCTCGCTCACAGCACCCCATAACCCCCATGGACCCCTTCAGGAGGTCACCCCGTGAACACCCCTCTCGGACGCCGGACCCGCGTCCTGGCCGCCACCGCGGCGACGGCCGGACTGGTCCTCGTGGCCGGATGCTCCTCCGGCGGCAGCGGCTCCGGCGCCACGAAGACGGCGGCCGGCGGGGTCGAACTCGTCAAGGCCGGGCAGCTCACCACGTGCACCCATCTGCCGTACCCGCCCTTCCAGTCCGAGATCGACGGCAAGGTGCAGGGCTTCGACGTGTCGCTGATCGACCTCGTCGCCAAGAACCTCGGCGTGAAGCAGGCCATCGTCGACACGCCCTTCGAGAACTTCAAGACGGGCGCGTTCCTCAACTCCGAGCAGTGCGACCTCGCCGCCGCCGGTATGACGATCACCGAGGAGCGCAAGAAGAACGTCGACTTCTCCGACCCGTACTTCGACGCCACCCAGGCCGTCCTGGCCGACAAGGACAGCGGCATCACCTCGCTCGCCGACGTCAAGGCGAAGGGCAAGAAGCTCGGCGCCCAGGCGCAGACCACCGGTGAGGACTACGCGAAGAAGCAGGGCTTCGACCCGGTCTCCTTCGAGTCCTCCGACGCGGTCCTCAGCGGACTGCGCAGCGGGCAGGTGCAGGCCGTCATCATCGACTACCCGGTCGTCCAGGGCTGGCTGAAGGACAAGGCCAACGCCGACGCCTTCAAGGTGGTCGACAACCTCAACACCGGTGAGCAGTACGGCTTCACGGTGAAGAAGGGCAACACCAAGCTCCTCGCCGCCATCAACAAGGCGATCGCGGACGCCAAGGCCGACGGCACCTACAAGAAGCTCTACGAGAAGTGGATCGGCCCGTACGACGCGGCCGCGGCCTCCGCCTCCCCGTCCGCCTCATGAGTGGTGCCGACACGCCCCTCCAGCCCCGCAGGTCCGGACTGAGCCGGAGCCAGAAGCGCCGGATCTCGCGCGGCGCGCAGTACGTCGTCTTCGTGGCCGTCGTGATCGCCTTCGCGGTCACGGCGGACTGGGGCCGTCTGCAGAACCAGTTCTTCCAGTGGGACCTGGTCAAGCAGATGTTCCCGGAAGTCATCACGCTGGCGCTGAAGAACACGGTCCTCTACACGACGTTCGGCTTCGTCGTCGGTCTCGTGCTGGGCATCGTCATCGCCCTGATGCGGCTGTCGTCGGTGGGTCCGTACCGCTGGTTCGCCGGAATCTACATCGAGGTCTTCCGCGGTCTGCCCGCCCTGGTGATCTTCATCTTCGTGGGCGTCGCGGTGCCGCTCGCCTTCCCGGGCACGGAGATCCCGGGCGGGACGTACGGCAAGGTCGCCCTCGCGCTCGGTCTGGTGGGTGCCGCGTACATGGCCGAGACGTTCCGCGCGGGGATCCAGGCCGTGCCCAGGGGACAGATGGAGGCGGCCCGCTCGCTGGGCTTCTCGCACGCCCGGGCCATGGTCTCGATCATCGTCCCGCAGGCGTTCCGGATCATCCTCCCGCCGCTCACCAACGAACTCGTGACCCTCTTCAAGGACTCCTCGCTGGTGCTGTTCCTCGGTGTCACCCTGGAGGAGCGGGAGCTGTCCAAGTACGGCCGCGACCTGGCCAGTACGACCGCCAACTCCACGCCGATCCTGGTCGCGGGCCTGTGCTACCTGCTCGTCACGATCCCGCTCGGTTTCCTGGTACGACGTCTCGAAGCGAAGTCGGGGGAGGCCGCCAAGTGAGCACACCCGAGATCATGGTGAAGGACCTGCACAAGTCCTTCGGCGACAACGAGGTGCTGAAGGGCATCGATCTGGAGATCGGCCGGGGCGAGGTCGTCTGTGTCATCGGCCCGTCCGGCTCCGGCAAGTCGACCCTGCTGCGCTGTGTGAACCTCCTGGAGGAGCCGAGCAAGGGCCAGGTGTTCGTCGGCGGTACGGAGGTCACGCATCCCGACGTCGACATCGACGCCGTACGCCGCCGTATCGGCATGGTCTTCCAGCAGTTCAACCTCTTCCCGCATCTGTCGGTGACCGAGAACCTCATGCTGCCGCAGCGCCGGGTGCTCGGCCGGGGCAGGGCGGAGGCGGCCCGGATCGCCGCCGAGAACCTCGCCCGGGTGGGCCTCGCGGAGAAGGCCGGCGCCTATCCGGCCGTCCTCTCCGGCGGCCAGCAGCAGCGCGTCGCCATCGCCCGCGCCCTCGCGATGGGGCCCGAGGTGATGCTCTTCGACGAGCCGACCTCGGCACTCGACCCGGAGCTGGTGGGGGACGTCCTCGCCGTCATGCGCATGCTCGCCGACGAGGGCATGACGATGATGGTCGTCACCCATGAGATGACCTTCGCGCGCGAGGTCGCCGACCGCGTCGTCTTCATGGACGGCGGGGTGATCGTCGAGCAGGGCCTCCCGGCCGACGTCATCGGCAGACCGCGCCATGCCCGCACCCGCCACTTCCTCTCCCGCCTCCTCGACCCCGCCATGGCCGAGGTGGAGGAGGAGACCTCGGACCAGGTGGGCGGATCCGCCTAGCGGCTCACTAAGGTGCCAGGCATGAGCGATCACGCGGTGCTGCACGTGAAGGGCCGGGTACTCGTCGGCCCGGACGACGGGGACGTCCGGGACGAGCTGTGGGTGGTCGGCGGGCGGATCTCCTACGACCGTCCCGCCGGCGCCCGCGACATCCGGACCGTCGAGGGCTGGGTGCTGCCCGGCCTCGTCGACGCACACTGCCATGTGGGCCTCGGCCCGCACGGCCCGGTCGACGCGGACGTCGCCGAGAAGCAGGCACTGACCGACCGCGAGGCGGGCACCCTGCTGATCCGGGACGCGGGCTCGCCCTCCGACACCCGCTGGGTCGACGACCGCGAGGACCTCCCGAAGATCATCCGGGCCGGCCGGCACATCGCCCGCACCCGGCGCTACATCCGCGGCTACGCGCACGAGATCGAGCCGGACGAACTGGTCGCCCACGTCGACCGGGAGGCCCGGCGCGGCGACGGCTGGGTCAAGCTGGTCGGCGACTGGATCGACCGTGACCTCGGCGACCTGTCGGCCTGCTGGCCGCGCGAGGCGGTGCAGGCGGCGATCGAGCAGGCCCACCGGCTGGGCGCCCGCGTCACCGCGCACTGCTTCGCCGAGGACTCCCTGCGGGACCTCGTCGAGGCCGGTATCGACTGCGTCGAACACGCCACCGGCCTGACCGAGGAGACGATCCCGCTGTTCGCCGAGCGGGGCGTGGCCATCGTCCCGACCCTCGTCAACATCGCGACCTTCCCGCAGCTCGCCGCGGGCGGCGAGAGCAGGTACCCGCGCTGGTCGGCCCATATGCGGCGGCTGCACGAGCGCCGCTACGACACCGTGCGCGCCGCCTACGACGCCGGTGTCCCGGTGTACGTCGGCACCGACGCCGGGGGCAGCCTCGCGCACGGCCTGGTGGCCGCGGAGGTCGCGGAACTGGTGACGGCCGGCATCCCCGCGGCCCAGGCGCTCTCGGCCACCACCTGGGGGGCGCGCGACTGGCTGGGCCGCCCCGGCCTCACGGAGGGGGCGCCGGCGGACCTGGTGGTGTACGAGGGGGACCCGCGGGCGGACGTACGGGTGCTGGCCGCTCCGCTGCGGGTGGTGCTGAACGGGCACGTCGTCGGCTGAACACCTCCGCGGTCACCGCGTCGACCCGCCCGGGTCCGCGCCCCTCACGACGCACTCGGTTGACGACGCGTGACCGGCCGGGCCGGTGGGTCGTTGCGCCTGCTCGTGCGCGCGGCCGGGCGACCCGTGCGCGTATGACGTGAGGCATGGGGGTGACCTGCTGGAACACCCGTGCAGCAAGATTCGAAAAAGTGCACGGAAATCCCACGATGGAGTGAAGTGCCCCAAGATGGCCGCCCGTTCACCCTTGGTGCGTAATCCTTGCCGGGTCCCGAGCACGTCACTTCTGGGGGTCCCACGCCTTGAACGGCAACCACTTCCGCATGCCCGCACGCCGTCTCGCCGCCGTCGCCGCGGCCACGTCCCTGGCCGCCGGTCCCGCGGCCCTCGTCGCGGCGGACACCGCCCACGCGACGACCGGCCAGGGCCGTGCGAGCGCCGCCGTCCTGCGCACCGGACTCGACGTGGCCCTGCTGAACAAGTCCGTGGATGTCCCCCTCGCGGTCTCGCTCAACGAGGTCGAGGCGCCGCAGCGGACGAACGCACAGCGGACCGCGCTCCGCGCCCGCCTCGACGGCGTCGACGGCGGAAAGCCGTTCAGCGTGCTGAGCGCCGAGGTGGCGACGGCGAAGGCCACCGTCACCGCCGACAAGGCGGAGGGCTCCACCGAGCTCGCCCATGCCCGGCTGCACGTGCCCGGCCTGCCCCTGCTGTCCGTCATCGAGGTCGACGGCGTCACCTCGAAGGCGACCTGCGAGGCCGGGAAGACGCCGGTCGCCTCGGCGAACGTCCTGGGCGCGGTCACCGTCCTCGGCAAGCGGACCACGCTGACCGCGGGCGGGCCCACGGACGTCAAGGTGCCCGGCGTCGGCGAGGTGCGCCTGGACCTGTCGAAGCGCGAGACCACCTCCCGTACGGCGGCCGCCACCGCGCTCGAACTCACCGTGTCTATCAACCCGTTGAAGCTGAACGTGGCCGAGGTCAAGGGCACCCTGAGCCTGGCGCAGGCGACCTGTGAGGCCCCCGAGGCCGCTGCGGTGGTTGAGCCCTCGGCGCCCGCGGCGGCGGCCGATCCCGGCACGTCCGACGTGACGACCAAGGGTGCGCCCGCGCAGGCCGACCTGGCGCAGACCGGCGGGAGTTCGGTGACCCCGTACCTGGTGGGCGGCGCGGCCGCGCTCCTGGTGGCGGGCGGGGGAGCGGTGGCGCTGTCCCGGCGCCGGGGCTGACCACCCCGGCAGCCGGTTCCGGGGCCGACCACCCCGGAACGGCG
>NZ_JBEOWS010000069.1:0-32358 GCF_040296125.1 Streptomyces sp. NPDC002265
GGCCGTCCGGAGCTGACCTCGTCCGCAGCGACGGGCGGGCCCGGCGACCTCTGACGGGGTGGCCGGGCCCGCCCGTGCCCCCTTACGGGCAGCCGACCCTCCGTGCGCCCTTCGGCCGAACGGAGGGAAAGGTGGGCATCCATTACATTCAAGTCATGAGGACCGACGTCGACTCCCTTCTGCGCGAGATCGCCGTCCGGCTCCGGCCGCGTATGGACGAACTGGTCGACACTCTGGTCACGAGCATGCGCGAAGAGGTTCCCTCGGTATGGGCTCACGACGACCTCACACACCTGGCCAGGCTCGCCGCCCAGCAGCATGTCGAAACCGTGCTCGTCAATCTCGAACGTGGATTCGACATCTCCGGTATCCGGGCTCCGAAGGCCGCCATCGACTTCGCCCGGCGCCTCGCCGAGCACGGAGGTCAGATCACCGGCCTCCTGCGCGCCTACCGGATCGCGCACCGCACCGCCCTCGGCATGGTGCGGGAAGAGGCGGCACACCTCATCACCGATCCAGAGCTGCGGGACACGGTGACCTTGGCCCTGGTGGAGGGGTCCTTCGACTACTTCGACCTCACCTCCCAGCAGGCGGTGGCGGCATTCCAGCACGCGCGTGACCACCGGCTGCAGCGGCGGCTGATGGTGGTCAACGAGGCCAGCCGACGGATCGGCACCAGCCTGGACATCGCCCTCACCGCCCGGGAACTGACCGAGGTGGGGACCGAACATCTGGCCGACTGCGTCACCGTCGATCTCGTCGACGCCGTGCTACGGGAGGAAGGCCCGGCACCGGCGCAGGACGCCCTGGTGCTGCGGCGCATCGCCCAGCACTCCGTGCTCGAGGGCTGCCCGGAGACGCTGCTGCCGCCCGGCAGCACGCACAGCCTCATGAGGGGATCCGATCCCGCGGACGCCTTGGCCACCGGCCGCCCGCTGCGCCATCGCATCACCTCGGCCGAGGCCCCGGCGTGGCTCGCCGACTCCGAAGCCCACAGGCCGTACTCCGACGACGCGGGCGTCCACTCGATGCTGCTGATCCCGCTGTGGGCCCGGGGCAGCCCCCTGGGCATCGCCCAGTTCTTCCGTCACCGTGACGCCGCACCGTTCGACGACGACGATCTGTTCCTGGCCCAGGAGATCGCCTCCAGGGCGGCCGTGTACATCGACAACGCCCGCATGTACACCCAGGAACGCGCCACCGCCCTGACACTCCAGCGCAGCCTGCTCCCGAACACCATCCCCCGGCACGGAGCCGTCGAGACGGCAGTCCGCTACCGGCCGTCCGGCGCCCGGGCCGGCGTGGGAGGCGACTGGTACGACGTGATCCCGCTCTCCGGAGCCCGGATGGCCCTGGTCATCGGTGACGTCGTCGGCCGTGGTCTGTACGCCTCGGCCACGATGGGGCGCCTGCGCACGGCGGTACGGACGCTCGCGGACATCGACCTCATGCCCGACGAACTCCTCACGCACCTCGACGACGTCGTCATCCGGATGCAGCACGAGGAGGGACAGGGCCTCGACGAGATCAGCGCCACCTGCCTGTACGCGGTCTACGATCCCGTGGCCCGGAACTGCTCGCTCGCCAGTGCCGGACACGCGCTGCCGGCCGTGGCGCCGGCGACGCCCGACGGCTGCCCCACCGACCCGCGGCCGGTGCATTTCGCAGACGCACCGATCGGCCCACCCCTGGGGCTGGGAGGCCTTCCTTTCGAGACCGCGCAGTTCGACCTGCCCGAGGGCAGTCTTCTCGCCCTGTTCACGGACGGTCTCATCGAAAGTCCCGGCCGTGACCTGGACCGCGGACTGGCCACACTGCGCGACGTACTCGCGCGGGCGGGCTCTTCGCTGGAAGACACCTGCGACCGGCTTCTGGACAGCCTGCTTCCGTCCCGGCCCGCAGACGACGTAGCCCTTCTCCTGGCCCGCACACATGCGCTGGGCGCCGACCACGTCAGCACCCTGGAACTGCCGTCCGATCCCTCGACGGTCTCCCGGGCGCGCGCCCATGCCACCGCCCAGCTGGCCGCCTGGAACCTCGACGATCTGGCCTTCGGCACGGAACTCGTGGTCAGCGAGCTCGTCACCAACGCGATCCGCTACGGACGCGAGCCCATCAGCCTGCGCATGATCCTCCAGTCCACGCTGACCTGCGAAGTCGCCGACGCCTCCGGCACCTCGCCCCACCTGCGCCGCGCCAGGACCTACGACGAGGGCGGCCGCGGCCTGTTCCTCGTCGCCCAGACCGCCGAGAACTGGGGCACTCGCTATACCCGCGACGGCAAGGTGATCTGGGCGGAGCAGCTTCTGCCGAACGCCTCCTGAGCCCGTTCACCGAAGTCCGGGATGCCCCTCGGTCCCGTGGACGGGCGACCAGGAGGAGGGCGTGGCGGGCCAGTCCTCCACCGCCGAGAACGATCCTCAGGGCGTGGACAGTGGAGGGCTCGGGTTCGGGAACGATGCGCCGATCCCGTAGACGGCCCCCCAGTCCCCGGAGGACACGCCCGACGGCTGCGACCGGACCCCTCAGTCGTTCAACAGCACGATCTTGCCGACGTGGCCGCCCGCCTACATCAGCCGGTGCGCCTCGGCGGCTTCGGCCATGGGCAGAGTCTGGTCGACGACCAGCCGGACAGCCCCGTTCTCGATCAGAGGCCAGACCTTGTCCTGGACCTCGGCAACGATCGCAGCCTTCTGCTCCTTGGAGCGGGTGCGCAGGGTGGTGCCGTACACAGACAGACGCTTGAACACGAGATCGGCCAGGTTCAGTTGGCCCTCGAGGCCGTTCTGCAGGCCGATGATCACCAGCCGCCCGTCGGGCGCCAGGGACTGGACGTTGCGTTCGAGGTACTGGCCGCCGACAACGTCCAGGATCACGTCGTAGGGTCCGTGCCCCGCGAAGTCCTGGGTCCGGTAGTCGACCGTGGCGTCGGCACCCAACTCCCGCGCCCGGGCAGCCTTCTCGGGGCCACCGACGGTGGTGACGACACGGGCACCCAGGGCCTTGGCGATCTGGATCGCGAAGGTGCCGATGCCTCCGGCGCCGCCGTGCACGAGGAGGGTCTCCCCCTCCTTCAGCCCTGCCGTCATCACGAGGTTCGACCACACCGTGGCGACCGCTTCGGGCAGGCCCGCCGCCTCGACCAGCCCGATCCCCTTGGGAATCGTGAGCAACTGCCCGGCAGGGACGGCGACCTTCTGCGCGTACCCGCCTCCGGTCAGCAGCGCACAGACCTCGTCACCGACCTGTCGGCCGGTGACCCCATCCCCAAGGGCGCTGATCCGACCCGAGACCTCCAGCCCCGGATACGGCGAAGTCCCCGGCGGCAGCGGGTACAGACCCCAACGCTGCATGACGTCCGCCCGGTTCAGGGCACTGGCCACCACGTCGATGACGACCTCCCCCGCCGCGGGCGACGGGTCCTCGACATCGATCCACTCCAGGACCTCAGGGCCGCCGGACTCCTTGATCGACACTGCCTTCATGGCTCTCCGTTCACATGACCGAGGTGAAGGGCTCCTGCAGGCAACCGGGACAGGCGATCACCGCACGCTCCTGCTGGGAGACCCAGCATCGATCGCGCGCCGCGACATGCAGCACACGATACCGAGAGAGGGGTGTAATGACAGCTTCCGCCCTGCTATGCCGGGAGCCAATGTTTACGTTGCGTACATTAGGTTCGAAAGTATGCGCCGTCAACATCGCTCCTGACCCTAGGAGGCTGCGCACCGCAACCTCCACACGGGCGAAAACTCGCCGTCCTCCGAGCGGCTCGCCGCCGCGTGACCGCGGCGGGCCGCTGCCCGGCGAGCGCTCCGCAGGCTCCTGGGGAAGGCACGCTCGCGGCCCCAGTTGCGTGCGCCGGACCGGACGCGAACGATGGAACCGGTTTTCCAGCCGACGAGGGGGGTCAGCTGCGGCCATCGGGCCGCACGGGCATGGCACAAGTGTGTGCTCGCGACATGGGAGTGGACATGACCGACCTTCCTCCGCCGATCACCCCGTACCTGGAGCCCGCGGCCAAGGCACTGGCCGAGGCGACCGATCCGCACCCCCGGATCTACGAGGTCCCTCCGGAGCAGGGCCGCGACATCCTCCTCGGCCTGCAGAGCGACCCGAGCGTTCCACGTCCGGAGGTCGACGAGGAGTGGGTCGAGGTGGACGCCGGCAAGTGGGGCACCGTCCGTGTTACGTAGCCTCGCCCGGAGGCTGGTTCACTTGCCCGCGCTGGCCTGCGTCTTGGCGAGCCAGGTACGGTAGCCGCGCAGCGCCCGTCGCTGCTTGCGCAGCTCGGAGATCAGGGCGACCGCCGGATGGGTGTTGGGGGTGATCCTGCGGTCGCGTGCGATGCGGCGCATCTGGTGGCGGACCTGAGCCATGCCGGCGGCGGAGGCGAGGGCCTTGTCGGACCAGGTGACCGGCCGCAGTCGGTGGTCGGCTTCGCGGCCGTCGCTCCAGCGGTCGGGCAGGTCAGGGGTGACGGCGAGGGCGGTGCCCATGCCGATGATCGCGACGCCGCTGTCGAGGACCTTCTCGGCGGTCTCGCGGCGGGTGATGCCGCCGGTGAGCATCAGGGGCAGCGGGCTGGTCTTGACCAGGTCCCTGGCCAGGTCGAGGAAGTACGCCTCGCGGGCCTGGGTGCGGGAATCGGCGGGCCGGCCGGACATCGCGGGGCTCTCGTAGCTGCCGCCGGACAGTTCGACCAGGTCGACGCCGAGCGGTGCGAGCATCTCGATCACCTGGCGTGCGTCGTCGGCGTCGAAGCCGCCGCGCTGGAAGTCGGCGGAGTTGAGCTTCACCGCGACCGCGAAGGACGGCGAAACGCCGGCGCGGACGGCGCGGACGATGTCCAGCAGCATCCGGGATCGGTTCTCCAGCGATCCACCCCACGCGTCGGTGCGCTTGTTGACCAGGGGGGACAGGAACTGGGACAGCAGGTAGCCGTGTGCGGCGTGGATCTCCACTCCGTCGAACCCGGCCTCCTCGGCACGGCGGGCGGTGACCGCGTACCGGGTCACGGTGGCCTTGATCTGCTCGGCGGTCATGGCGACGGGGCGTCCGAACCGGCTGCTGTGCCTGCCCAGGGAGACGCCGACATCGGAGGGTCCCCACACGACGCCGGGCATGTCGGCCTGGATCTGGCGGCCGGGGTGGTTGATCTGCATCCAGATCGCCCCGCCGCCGCTCTTGCCGGCCTTGGCCCACTGCGTGAACGGCTTCAGCGGCGCGTGCTCGTCGAGCACCACTCCCCCGGGGCCGGTCAGCGCCTCGGCATGCACCATGACGTTGCCGGTGATCAGCAGTCCGGTACCGCCGGAGGCCCAGCGCCGGTACAGCGACAGCAGTTCCTGGTCGGGGAGCTGGCCGTCGCCGGCCATGTTCTCCTCCATGGCCGCCTTCGCGATCCGGTTGGGCAGGACCTGGCCGGAACGCAGGGGCAGCGGCGAGAAAAGCTCGCTGGACATCCGAGTCCCCCTCTTCCATCTCGATCGACTACAATGTGTACACCGTTCACATTAGGCGATCAATGTTAGCGCTGCAAACATGAGGGAGTGTGACCTGTGTCGCAAGCGACCGCGTACCACCACGGCGATCTGCGGGCCGCATGCCTGCGTGCCGCGCGGGAACTGCTCGAGGAGGACGGCAGCGCAGGGCTCTCCCTGCGCGCGGTCGCCCGGCGCGCAGGGGTGTCGGCGACGGCGCCGTACCGCCATTACGCGGACCGCGACGCGCTCGTCTCCGCCGTCGCCGCGCAGGGGTACCGCGAGCTGGCCGAACACCTGGCCGCGGCCCATCCCGCGCCCTCGACCCCCGACGACCTGGCCGCGGTCGCCGTCGTCTACGTGCAGTTCGCGCTCGAGCACCCCGCCCTGTTCCGGGCGATGTTCGCCGAACCCTGTGACCCGACCAGCGAGGAGCGGGTCGCCGCGACCGCCGTGATCTCGGAATACGTCCGGACCATCGTCCGCGACGCCTTCCCCGGCGCGGACGACACCGGCGCGCTCGCGACGACCGTGTGGGCCCTCGTGCACGGCCTGGCGTTCCTGCACCTCGACGGCAAGCTCGACAGCTCCACACCCGAAGTGGTCGCCGAACAGGTCCGTGCCGCCGTGTTCGCCCTGTTCTCCGCCGCCCCGGCCTTGTCCCCGGCAGCGGCGGAACGTCCGGGCAAGTGACGGTCTGCCGGGGGCGATGTCGGAGTTCGGCACCTGCGACGACGCAGAAGCGGTCACCCACCCGGCACGTGGCTCACAGGTCCAGTACGACTTCTCCGGCGGGTCTGGAGCAGCAGATCAGGATGTTGCCCTCGCCCGGAGGCTCGACAGGGTCGGGCGAGTAGACGACCGACCCCGACATGAGCGCCAGTTCGCAGGTGTGGCAGACGCCGGTGCGACAGGACCACCGGACCGGTACGTCGCAGGCCTCGGCGAGTTCGAGCAACGACTCCTGGGCGTCGTTCCAGGGGACGTTGAGGCCGCTGCGGGCGAAGGACACCTGCGGGCCGGTGCCCGCGGGACCCGGGGGCTGGTGCGGCGCCGGTGCCGCCGCGGCGCCCTTGATCCCGGGGGTGAGGGCAGCGCCTGAGCCGAAGATCTCGGTGTGGACGCGGGAGGCGGACAGGCCGTGGTCCACGAGGGCGGCGGTGACGGTGTCCATGAAGGCGGCCGGCCCGCACAGGTACGCGTCCGCGTCGGTCGGCAGGTCCAGCCGGCGGACGAGGTCGGCCGACAGGTGGCCGGCTGCGGCGTAGTCGACGCCCACCCGGTCGGCGCCGGTGGGTCTGCTGTAGTAGACGGCGGACCGTGCATCGGGCAGTGCCGCTATCAGGTCGCGCGCTTCCTGGGCGAAGGGGTGCTCGGTGCCGTTGCGGGCTCCGTGCAGCCACCACACCTGCCGGGTGGAGCGGTCGCGGGCGAGGCTGTGCAGCATGGCCAGGACCGGGGTCGCGCCGACCCCGGCGGAGAGCAGCACGACCGGGTTGGCTCCTTCGGCCAGGCAGAAGGTGCCGCGGGGCGCCGCGGCCTCCAGACGGTCGCCGACCCGGGTGTGGGCTCGCAGCTCGTTGCTGGCGGCGCCGTGGGGTTCGACCTTGACGCTGATCCGGTACGTGCCGGTGCTCGGCGGGCCGGACAGCGAGTAGCTGCGGATGAGGGGCGGAGCGTCTCCTTCGGGCTGGATCTTGACGGTGATGAACTGGCCGGGCAGCGCGGCCGGGAGCGCGGTGCCGTCGGCGGCGGCCAGACGCAGGGAGAAGACGCTGCGGCTCTCGGGCTGGATGTGGGTGACGGTCAGGGGACGGAAGCCGGGCCAGCCAGGCGGTGGAGCGGTGGCTGCGGCGGAGAGTCCGGCGCTGCCGGAGGAACTCCCGGAGGTCCGCTCGTCGTCCTGCTCCAGGAGCGTCTTCATGGACCCCTGCCAGCCCGGGCTGAGCGCGGGAATGCGCAGGGCCCGCTCGACCTGTTCGCGGGTGTGGCCGGGCAGGTAGAGCACGGCGTCGAGTTCCTCGACGGTCATGGCCTCCGGGCCGGAGGACACCTTGACGATCTCCTGCCCGGCCTCGACCTCGCCCTCCTCGATGACACGCAGATAGAAGCCGGGGCGGTGGTGGGCCACGAGCAGGGCCGCCATCCGCGGCTCGCCCATGCGCAGCCCCACCCGGTAGCAGGTGACCCGCGGTTGGGTGACCTCGAACAGGGCGGCGCCGATGCGGTAGCGGTCGCCGATGCAGACCTCGTCGTCGGGCAGCCCCTCCACGGTGAAGTTCTCGCCGAACTGGCCCGGCGTCAGGTTCGCGCGCCCCAGTTCCTTCCCCCAGAACCGGTAGGAGTCCAACTGGTAGGCCAGCACCGCGCGTTGCTCACCGCCGTGCCCGCCGAGATCTCCCTGGCCGTCTCCGTCGATGTTCAGCCGCCGCACCATCCGCGGCCCGGCCACCGTCCGCTTGTAGACGCCGGTGTACACGGTCCTGCCGTGCCAGGGGACGTCTTTCGGCATCCCGACATTCACCGCCACCAGTCTGGCCACCACGCCGCCTCCCTCGGACGCGCTTCCCGTGCCGCCGCACCGGGAGGCGCAGGTTCAACTGCCGCGGCCTGTCACGAACAGCCGGCGCGGGCGGATCTGGCCACCTCTCAGGTGAGGACGCGTCCGAGGAATCCGTGGATGTATCCGCTGATGGCGTCCAGGTGCGTCTCGAGGGCGAAGTGGCCGGCGGGCAGCAGGTGGACTTCGGCCTCGGGCAGATCGCGCAGGAACGCCCGCGCGCCGTCCGGCCCGAAGATCTCGTCCCGCTCGCCCCAGACCGCGAGCAGGGGCACCTGACTGGCTCGGAAGTACTCCTGCAGCTTCGGGTAGCCCTCGATGTTCGTGGGGTAGTCACGGAACAGGGCGAGCTGGATCTCGTCGTTGCCGGGCCGTTCCAGCAGGAGTTGGTCGAACATCCAGGTGTCGGGGCTGACGAGGCTGGTGTCGGACGCGCCGTTCTCGTACTGCCAACGGGTCGTGCTGGGACTGAACTTGGCCCGCGCACCCGGCTCTGTGTCACGGCTGGGATCGGTGGCGTACGCGAACAGATCGTCCCAGAAGGGCTTGGTGAAGCCCTCCATGTACGCGTTCCCGTTCTGCGTGATGATCGCGTTGACGTCGAAGGAAGGGTCGAGCGCCAGGCGCCAGCCGATCGGCGCTCCGTAGTCGTGGACGTAGATGGCGAAGCGCCCGATGCCCAGCTGGTCCAGCAGCCCGGCGGTGATCCCTGCCAGGTTGTCGAAGGTGTAGTCGAACTCGTCCACCTTGGGCATGGCCGAGTGGCCGAATCCGATGTGGTCGGTGGCGATCACGTGATAGTCATCGGCCAGTGCGGGGACGAGGTGGCGGAACATGTGCGAACTGCTCGGGAATCCGTGGAGCAGCAACACGACCGGCGCGTCGCCGGGACCTGCTTCTCGGTAGAAGACCCTTTGCCCTTTGATGGTCGCTGACTTGTGTCGCGTGGGAAGCACATCGACCTCCTGCACCCTGCGGCGCTGAAATGCGTCAGATCCACCCACGTGCCGGTTCGATGACTTCGGCCAGGGGCGGCCGTCGCGGAGCCCGGCGCAGGCTTCCCCTGCCCGGCTTCCCGGCCCGACGGTATATGACGAATTGTCCCACTCACCACGCTAGTCCCGACCCTCAGGAAGGACAACGCGACTGAACCGCACCGAGGAGCTCACGGGCCCCGAGGAGCACTCGATACGGCTCGTCCCGCAACTCAGGATCCAGCGCCGTCCACTGCCCGGGCCCAGCGGCGGTTGCACTCGTCAGGGTCGGCCCGTGCGGCGCTGAGGGTGGTTTCGAACAGGCTCTGCAGTCGTGGTGAGTACGCCTGACGCGACACGGGCAGCATGCGCAGAACGCGGTAGCGAACCCCCGCGTCCGTGGTCTCTGCGTAGACCCGCATCGACGCTTCGGACCAAGCCTCGGTCGCCTCCTGCGATGCGTCCAGCGAAGCCGCTCGGATCCCGTCCGGAGCGTAGGCTGCAGACCGGTCCGCGCAAAGCGGGATATGCGCCCAGTACCAGGCCCGCGTCGCGCCCACGCGCTCGGGATCGGTGCCTGACCGCAGGTACGCGACAAGGGCTTCCAGCACGCGGCGGCGGCCGAAGCTGTATAGGGCTGGTTCGACGAACCAGCGGCAGAAGCTCGGGTCCGGATCGTGAACGGCTGCGGCCATGAGTGGCGCGAACAGCTCGTCCGCCAGGCGCGGGCTTTCGAGAAGCGGACGTCTCACCGCACCGGCCAGGGATCGCGCCCTCCCCTTTGCGGTCGTGCCTGGCGCGTCGACGTCGACCGCGAGGAGCCGCGCCACCTCTGCGGCGCAGGCCAGGAACGTGCGTGCCATCTCCGTGTCTTCTGCCCTGTCGGTCACGGCAGCATTCTGGACTGCCGCGGTGCCACGGTCTGCGCCCCTCGCGGGGCCGGTCTGCGCACCTCGCGGGTCGAAGGCAGAGTGCCGCACAGGCCGTGCCCGCCGGTGCCCGCGCCCCCTCCGTGGCCCTCGTGTGACAGGTCGCGTTCAGCGGTTGACTGTCCCGAAAAGGACGGAGAGCGCGGTGAGGACGGCCGCGAGCGTCATCGCCATCGCAGCCGGCACCCCGAGAACTCGCCGGTCCGCGGGCCGCTGCCGATGGGCGAGTGTGAGCGCCACCCACGCCGCCTGCGCGAGTACGCCGCCGACGGCGGCGAGCAGCAACGGCATGATGCCGTCCGGGATGGGCACTGCGCTCGCCACGAAGGCTCCCGCGACCAGGCCCAGGCAGGCCAGCCCGATCCACGGAGCCACCCGCCGCCTCGGTTGGGCCCCCAGCAGAGCGGCCAGTGCCAGGCCCTCGCTGGCCGCGTGCACGAGGAGCGCCGCCACCACGGCTACCGAGGCGGTCAGCGCCAAGGTCGCCCCCTCCAGGAAGCGGTGCAGAGCGAGTCCTGCTGCCGCGCCGACGCCGCCCGCACGACCTGGCTTGCACGGGCAGCCGATACGGACCACCGCACCCATCACCCCGTACGAGGCGAGCGCGGTGACCGGCACCGCCCACACGGGCACGCCGGCCTCATGGGCCTCGTCCCAAGCGTCTGGCAGAAGGTCGAGCACCGCGATGCTCAGCAATATCCCCGACGCGGCGGCCAGCAGAAGCACCGAGCGGCCGGATCCGCGCCGTGCCAGCCAGGCGCCCACCACAGTGGCCACAGCCACCAGCGCCACGGCCGCCAGCGTTTCGGTGGAGGGCAGCTGCCACCCGGTTGTGTCGTCGGTGTGCGCGCCTGCTGCGTAGATCACGGAGGACATGTCGCCAGGCGGTCAGCTGCGGTAGCAGTACGAATCCGAGGACGCGTCGCCGCCTTGCAGGCGCGTCTGGTGCACGCACAGGCCCAGGAAGTCCGGGCCGTGCGGGTAGAAGCGGCTGTCGACGGAGAGTCCGCCGTGCGCGGTGTCGGCGTCGAGTTTGACCATCCACGGGTCGATGCCCGCGGGGTACACCTGCGCGTCCCAGGCGCTGTACAAGGAGTTCGTCACGTACACGCGCCGCCCGTCGCGGCTGAGCTCGACCATCTGCGCTCCGCCGGTCAGCGCAGTGTCCGGCTCGGCGGGATGCGGCTGTCGGCTGACGACGCCGCCAAGACGTACGGACGCGGTCTGCCTCGGATGGAACGGGTCGCTCACGTCGTACTGATGCAGATCACCGGTTCCCCATGCGGATACGTACAGCCACTGGTCGTCCACCGACAGGTCGATGTCGGTGATGAGCGGGGGAACGGCGCCGAACGGCTGCAGCGCCGGAGGCAGGTCGTCCGTCTGCGCGGGCTCGGCGGGGATGGTGATCACCTTGCGGACCACGAAGTCCTCGCCCTCCCGGTTCCACAGCCACACCGACGCCGACAGGTCCTCGACGTTGACCACGGTGTTGGTGAACCCCCACGTTGCCTCGGGGTCGTGCGCGGGACGCAGCTCCAGCACCATCTGGTTCTCGTCCCCCAGATCGACGCGCTGCAGGTGCCGGCCGGAGTCCAGCTCCCAGAAGTGCAGCGAGTGGCCGTACTTGCGTTCCAGCAGCAGTTCGGGGACGAGACCGTCCTCGTACATCGCGGGGGTGCCCCATTCGCTGGTCACGGCGACGTTCTGGCGCAGATGCCACCACAGGTCGTAGGCGAGCCGCTGCGGTCCGCGGTCGCTCTCCCAGGCGCGCAGCACGTCGAAGCTTTCGTGGTCGAGCAGCGCGACGCCGCCGGGCCCGTCCGCACCGTCCGCGCCACCCAGGCAGGACAGGAACACCCCGTCGGGACCGCAGTGGAGTGTGTGCGGGCGCGAGTATTCGGCCTTGGCGGCCAACTCCTCGGACTCGATCACCTTGACCAGGCGCGGGCGGACGGGATCGGGGTCTGTGTCGAAGATGTGCAGCCGGGAGGAGC
The DNA here is from genome assembly GCF_040296125.1 of Streptomyces sp. NPDC002265. Taxonomy (NCBI): domain Bacteria; kingdom Bacillati; phylum Actinomycetota; class Actinomycetes; order Kitasatosporales; family Streptomycetaceae; genus Streptomyces; species Streptomyces sp. NPDC002265. Next base: position 11,944 of record NZ_JBEOWS010000069.1, read on the forward strand.
GTATTCCCGGGACGATGAGGTAGCGCCGCGCGGCGTGATCATGACCGGCATGCGCCAGCGCGCTCGAGCAGGCGTTCCAGCCGAAGTGGTGCAGCTCGTCGCCCAGGCCGGGCAGCTCGGCATGAGCGATCACTCGGCCGTATTCGGCGGATTCGGGGTCGGTGCCGACGGTGAACAACGCGTCCGCGCGCTGTGCGGTCGGGTCGAAACCGACGACATAGGCGAGCTTCTCCGGGGGCGCGGCGACGGCATCCGCCGGAGTGCGGTACAAGGTGGGGTCACTGTGGCCGTCGCGGTCGTGAGCGTGCTCAGTCGTCCTCATGGCTGTTCCTTACTCCCGAACGGGAGCCCGGATCCGGGGACTTGCGACAGGCAGCCGGACTCAACCGTTCGGGATCGACGTCCCGACGCGGGACACATATGCCATGAAACGAGCGTTTCACAGGTCCCGGAACCCTGCCACGCCGACAGCGCGGGGGCGCGGACCGCCACAACGCGCGGCTCGCTTCCGACACCCCCGATCGCCCGAGGAAGACGGCGCCGAGCAGAGACGGGCCTTCCGACCACCTTGCCATTCGCCGAACTCGATCACCCAAAGGGAGGACCCGGCTGCCCAGGCCCGACCGGCTCCGATCGGCTGGGGCCTGGAGCGCCTAGGGTGTCACCCCCACGGAAAGGCAGTGCCATGGATGCTGATTCCCGCACCAGGGCCGCGGTCGAGGAGCATTGGCGGGCCTCGGAACGCGGGGACACCGAAGCCGAGCACGCCATCTACGCCACGGACGCGATCCTGGACTACCCGCAGTCGGGCGAGCGGTTCCGGGGCCGAGCGGCGATCTCGGCGCAGCGCGGCGAACACCCGGCCGACCGGCATTTCGCCGTCCAGCGGATCACCGGCCATGCGAATCTGTGGGTGAGTGAATGCCTCATCACCTACGACGGTGTGCCTTCGTACTCGGTGAGCATCATGGAATTCGCCGACCAGCACGTGGTGCACGAGACGCAGTACTTCAACGACCCCTTCGGCGTGCCGGCCTGGCGGGCCGCGCTCGCGGAGCCGATGCCGGGCCGAACTCTTGGGCTGCTCGGGCCATCCGGATGACGAGCCCGTCTGCTGAACGGCGCTGCGACTTCGTGTGCGACCTGGCCACGCCGCTGGTGGCGTTCGAACGCGGGGCGCGGGAAGGCGAGATGCCCCAGCCGTGTCACGGGGCTCTGCGAACTGCTCCCGCTCCCGTCCGGTGTCGCACACTCGTGTCCGACAGATGAGCACTGATTGACCGCAGCGGTGGTCGCTGTTGCAATAGCGGCATGTACTCCGGGACGTGCCTGGTCATCAGGGCCCACATCGACTTCGGTCGGGTGTGGTCCGCCGCGTGTCGCTGACCGCGCGCCGACTCACACCGTATCCGTTCGCAAGGTCCCGGAGTTCGTCATGCCTGACCGCACACCTGAAACACCCGTCAGAGTCGACCCACGTGGCCAGCGCTTCGCCGCCGTGATCACGAGCCTCGTCCTCCTCCTGGTGCTGGCCACCGGCAGCGCCACCCTGCTCGCGACGCAGGCCGTCGTCTTCGCCCTCGGTGCAGTCCTGGGGCTGCGTTGGTCCCCGTACGGCTGGCTCTACAGCCGTCTGGTGCGTCCGCGTCTCGGGCCGCCGCAGGAGCTCGAGGACGCCCGGCCGCCGCGGTTCGCGCAGGCCGTCGGTCTGGCCTTCGCCGTCATCGGGGCGGTCGGTTACCTCTCCGGCGCCGCCTGGCTCGGCATCGCGGCGAGTGCGGCGGCACTGGCGGCGGCCTTCCTGAATGCCGCCTTCGGCTACTGCCTGGGCTGCGAGCTCTATCTGCTCTCGGTCCGTGGCCGGACCCGACTGGGACATGGGTGAGGCGGCCGTGAGCGATCCGACGGGACTTTTCGTGGCCGCCGCCGTCCTGGTGGCCGCGACCGTCTTCGGACTGGTACGGGTCCGACGCGACGGCAGGCTACGTGACACGGGCCAGGGCGACGGGCTGCGCTTGTCCTCTGGCGAGCTGGGCGTGACGCTCGGCGAGCGGGCGACGCTGGTGCAGTTCTCGACGGCTCTCTGTGCCACCTGCCCCGGTACCCGCCGTCTGCTGGCCGGTGTGGCTGACGGAACTCCCGGTGTACGCCACGTGGAGATCGACGCCGAGACACGGCTCGAACTGGTCCGACGCTTCGACGTGATGCGTACACCGACCGTACTCGTGCTCGACCGCACCGGTCGTGTTGTCCGCCGCGCCTCCGGCGCGCCGACTCAGGCCGACGTCGTGTCGGCGGTGGAGCTGGCAGCAGCAGTCTGAGAGAGCGGGCCCGCACGGCCGTCTGATGCGCGCATCCTGGAACGGAAGCGCACCGGCCGCCTGGCCCGCCCTCCTCTGCCCAGTCCAGCGGCCCGGGGCTCCGGGGGCCCGCAGCCCTCGGGAGATCGAGGGCTACGGGGACATCGCCCGCCAGGGTTTCGCTCAGGACGCCGTCCGCCAGGCGAGGACGAGCGCGATCGCGATCACGCGGGGCTGAGCAGCTCCGCGTGATGCCGCTCCGCGACGAGCGGATGCGCCCGCAGCTTGCCTTTCAGCTCGTTGAGGCCGTACTCCGCGAACAGGGGATTGGCCGGATCGTCGGTCACGCCGGGGGCGGTGGAGGCGTGCGGGAAGGGCAGCGGCTCCACGCGCGCGTCCAGCCGAGGGTTGTAGAAGAACGGCACGGAGAACCGTTCGACGGCACTGGACGGCGACACCACCCGGTGATTGGTGGCGACGAGATAGCCATTGGTGGCCACCTCCAGCAACTCCCCGAGATTGACGACAAAGGCACCGGGCAGCGGCGGCACATCGTGGAACAGCCCGTCCTCCCGCTGCACCTGAAGCCCGCCCACCTGGTCCTGGAGCAGCAAGGTCAGGAACCCGTAGTCCTTGTGTGCTCCCACCCCCTGATCGGCCCCGTTCCCCGCATTCCCCGGATACCGCACCAGCTTCAGATGCGGATGTGCCCGCTCCCCGAAGACCGAGTCGTAGAAGTCGGCGGGCGCTCCGATCGAGGCGAGCAGTTCGTGCAGCAGCTTCTCGGCGACACCGCTGAGCCGCTCCACCCACCGCAGGGCGGCCGCCCGCAGCTCGGGCAGCCCGGCCGGCCACTGATTGGGCCCCTCCAGCCACCAGTACGCCGGTTCGCCGGGCCCCGGCACTCGGGCGGGCCGCTCGGCCCCGATGTCGAGCTGATCGCGCCAGTCCTGCCGCCCGCCGGTCCGCTCGTCCCCCGTCCTTGTGTATCCCCTGAAGTGCGGCGAGTTCACATTGTCGATCGCGAGCCGCTCGGCCTCCGTGAGGGCGAAGAACCGCCGCATGGCGGAAAGCAGGCCCTCGGTCTCCTCCTCGCTCACCCCATGCCCCACGAGCTGGAAGAAGCCCACGTCATGGGCGGCACTGTGCAACTGGCTGTGCAACAGCGCCCGGGCCTGCGGCCCTCGGTCGGCGGCGGAGAGATCGATGATCGGCAATTGCCGGTACGACGGCTTCGCAGTCGTCTGGGTCACGTTCGTCATGGTGCATCCGCTGGGTATACGGGGTCCCGCACGCCCGCCATGGGTGAGCCGGCGCAGGGGTGCCAGATGAGCAGAGAAGAGGAAACGCAGGCGGCTGTGAACCGCAAGAACGCAGAAGCGCAGAAGCGCGACAATGCGCGGAGTGGCCGGACGGCTCAGAGGGAGCGTCGACAGCCCATGCTCGTGACGCGGACGTAGTCCACGTGGCGGCGTCGAACGAGCGAAAGCATGTGCTCAGGGTACTGCCTGGCCGAAGATCCGTATGTGGTGCGCATCACGTACGGGAAACTTTGCGGAAACGAGCCCAGGAACGGGCCGAAAACGCGGACGACCTGCGGTCGACCGGCGCTCCGGCAGGAACGGGTGTGCGTCCGTCCGCCGTGGCACGCACCGCGCGGCCACACGTCTCGGCCACACGTCTCGGCCACAGCGTCGAGCAGCAGGCCGTTCCACGGCACCGCTCGGGGAACGAGCCCGGAATCCCTCCCTGGCCGCGCTGTAGACCTCGAGGCCCCCGGACCTGACCCCGTCCGCGTCCGACCGTCCCGACTCATCAGCAAAAAGGGTCAGCCGAGGGCGTCGAGCAACTCGCGCTCGCGCTGCGCGCTGAGGCCTGCGCGCCTTTCCCGGCCCAGCCCCTGCTCGCGTTCCCAGCACAGCGTGTCCGCCAGCATCTCCGCCGGCGACCGGTGACGCAGTCCCGCGGCGCGCGCCGCGGACCCGTCCCGGGCCGACCACCCCTCGCAGCCCGGCTCGACCAGCCACATCGCCAGCGATTCGGACCCCATGTACTGGGCCACGCCGTTCGCCAGCAGCCACGCCGATTCAGCGGTGACCACCGGACCGGTGTGCCCGCCGGCGGCACGGGACAACTCGATCCACTCCTCGAACGGAACCACCGGGCCGACGGCGTCGTACGTGCCGGTGGTTCCCGTCTCCGCGGAATCGAGCAGCCAGCAGGTGAGGTCCCGCACGTCGACCACCTGGGTGGGCATGCCTGGTGTGTCGGGGACCAGCATCGGCCCTCGCGGATCGCGTGCGGCGCGGGCGGCCCAGTAGCCGGAGCGCCCGCTGTGATCGCCCGGCCCGCCGATGAGCCCGGCTCGTGCGATGAGGAGGCGGTCGCCCACAGCGGCCGTCGACGCCTGCTCGCAGGCGACCTTCGCCTCGCCGTACAGGTCGCGGTCGACCTCGCTCAGGTCGGTCGGGGCGAGCAGGGCCGCGGACTCGTCCGCCCCCGGCGTGGCGTGCGAGGCGTAGACGTTGCCGGACGAGACATACACCCAGTGCCCGGCCTTGCTGCCCAGCACGTCGAGCGCTCCACGAACGAAGCCCGGCTGCCATGACACCTCGACGACCGCGTCCCATTCGCGGCCGAGCAGGGGCTCGTACGCCGACGGGTCACGCCGGTCGGCGGCGACCAGGGTCGCTCCGTCCGAGACTTCTCCGCTCTCGCCACGCGCGAGACAGGTCACCCGATGGCCGCGTTCGATCGCCTGCCGCGAGAACTCCCGAGCCACCCATGCCGTTCCGCCCAGAACCAGGATCTCCATACCGACACACAAGCATCGAGATCACCGTCCGGCCAGACGGATTAGCTGACAGCAGACGGCCCGCCGAGGCGGTGCAGGTCCTGGCCGCCCTCAGCCCCACCGTTCAGCAGGGCATGACCGTCGCCACCGACAGGGCGTTCGTGATCCCTGAAGGGCCCCTGCTGTCGATCGACCGCGTCGTCGCCGACCGAGCGGGCGGTGGCGATGTAAAGGATTCCTTGACGAGCATCTCATGTAAAGGCATCCTTGACACGTGACTGATTCGCCGATGTCTCTCGCAGGCCTGGCCGCTCACCTCGCCGCGCAGGCCGGCGCCCTGGCGGGGGCGACCGGCAGCCCAGTGGCCCAGCCGGCCTATCTCGACCTCGTCCGACTCGCCGAGGACGTCGACGGCCTGGCGGAACAGGTACTGAAGCTGTGCGTACAGCAGTGCCGGGACGCCGGCCACACCTGGCAGGAGATCGGGGACCTGCTGGGAGTCACCCGCCAGGCCGCGTTCCAGCGGTTCGGCAAGCCCATCGACCCGAGAACGGGAGAACCCATGGACAAGACCGTCCGCATGACCGACGCCGCCGCCCGAGCCACCGAGATCGCGGCCGCCGTCCTCGACGGCCGTATGGACGAAGCCCGCCGGTCGTTCAATGCCGAGGTGCTGGCGGCGTTCACCGACGAGGTCCGCCTCGACGGGCTGGCCACGGTCGCCGGTCTGGTCGGCGCGTTCGAGGGCTTCGGCGAAGGCGAACCGTTCGTTCGCCGCATCGGCGACCACACGGTCGTCGACGTCCCGCTGCGCTACGAGGCCGGCGACATGAAGGCCCGCGTCGCATTCGACGCAGACGAGAAGGTCGCGGGCCTCTTCATCCTCGCGCCTGAAACCCCGTGAACCGCCACGCCGCTCCCCGGCGCCACTGGCGGACCGTCAGACAAGGCAGATAAGGCAGATGCGCATGGCCACACCCACCTACGACGACGGCACAATCCGCTGCGACGACCAGGGGATCGCCATCCTCCGCTACTACCCATGGGGGGCGAAGACGATCCGTTATGCCTCGATCAGAGGCGTACGGACGCTTCCCCTGACCGGCGCGAACAAGGTGCGCAGGTGGCGCATCTGGGGTTCGGGGGACTTCGTCCACTGGTGGAACTTCGACCCCGGTCGGCCGAAGAAGGGTGTGGCACTCGTGCTCGACGTGGGCCACCGGATCTGCCCCACGATCACACCGGACGATGCGGCCGCCGTCGCCCGCATCATCGCGGAGAAGCGCGAAGCGACCTGAGTGATGGGGGTGTACGTCACCATGCTGATTCCCCTGGCGCTCCTGCTTGCGACGGTGTTCTGGGTCCACCAAGACGCCGCGCTCCGCGACAGGCGGGGAACGCCTGTGTACTTCTCGGCGGGCTCGATCGAGGTGAGCAAGCCCGCGACGTGGGCTCTCGGCTGCCTGTGCTTGTGGATCATCTTCATGCCGCTGTACCTGACGTGCCGCCGGCAAGCCGACTGACGAGCAGCGTGATCGCCGAGTGGCCCACAGCCGCAGAATGGGCTGGGCCAGCTTGCTCCATCCGGTGGGTGGCCCGCGGGTCAGGTCCGTGCACTCGCAGCATTCGATCAGTGGCGGCGCACCAAAAGGGTTTGTCACAAGGTCGGACGTCGATGATGATCACCTCATGACAACCAGAAAGGGCAATGCCGTCTAGGCGCCCCGCTCCCCTCTCCACCGCTCGCGCGCCGCCGACCGCCGCTCACCGCAGCGTCCGATGGCCGTGACCGCCCACCCAGGAGAGCCCGCCGTGCAGAAGACCGCCCTCGTTCCCTACGCCCACCTCCCCCGAGCACACCACGACCACCACGTCCTGACCAGCACAGTCGACGTTTTCGGCACCGCCCACTGGCTGCTCGCCGAACGCGCTCCGCTGCCTGGCGGTGATGTCCAGCCCTTCGACGCGCTGGTCGTCTCCGTCCATCCGGACGGCAACGTCGAACTCACCGAGCTGAGCGCCGTGCGGGCCCGCTGGCCGCACCTGGACCGTCTGCCCGACGGCGGATTCGTCGTCGCCGCCTCTCGCGCCCGCCGGCACGAGGACGCGAACCAGGTCCAGGTTTTCGACATGCTCGGCCGCGAGACGTCGTCCTTCTCCGTCGGAGACGCCATCGAGCACCTGCTCGTGGACGAGGCCGGCCATATCTGGGTCGGGCACTTCGACGAGAACCCGGCCGGCATCCGCCGCTGGAGCACCACGGGCCAACTCACCTGGACCTCGGACGGCGCCCGCATCCCCGGCCTCTTCGACTGCTACGCCCTGAACGTGTCGGGCACCACCGCCTGGGCGTGCCCGTACACGGACTTCCCGCTCGTCGAGATACGCCCCGAGCGCCCGGACCGGCCCGTCAGGGTGTGGGCGAACCGCGTACGAGGCGCCAAAGCGGTGGCCGTCCACGGCGAGCGGGTCGCCTTCTACGGCGGTTACCGCGAGGAGCGGGACCGACTCGCCCACGGAGAGCTCACCGAAACATCCGTCGAACCAACCGCCGTCGCCCTGCTCACGCTTCCCGACGGCCCTGCCCCCGGCCGCCGGTGGGCCGTCGGTCGAGGAAGCAGGATCTACGTCCTGGTCGAGCCGTACACCGCGTGGGGCGTGTTCGACCTCAGCGGCTGATACCCAGCCCTGATCACCGACCATCCGACGGCCAGTCCCGCAAGGAGCTTGCCGTCGGCGCGCCTTGCCCCAGCCGGTTGGTGGGCTCTCAGCGCCGGTGGGTGCGGTGGTGCCGATTGCCGAACGGTGCCTGATCCGGTCAGGACGGGGCCGATGCGTGCCAGGGACCGCCCCGCATGAGCAGGTCGGTGTAGGGAGGAGACATCAGTCGCTCCGTTTCCGCAACCGCTCCGGCCCAGTTCTCCTCCGTGACGGTGGTGGCCATGGCGATCCGCGCGGTTTCCAGGTCCTGTTCGACGAGCGCGTAGGTGGCGGCCGTCGGCCTGAACCGTCGCGCTTCCTGCCAGGCCACCGCCGCGGCGACAGCGGTGGACAGGAGGCCGGCCACACACCAGCCGCCGATCAGTCCTGCCGCCTGGAGCGCCGTTGTGAGCAGGGCAAGAAGGGTTGCAGTGATGGTCGCCGCGGACCAGAGCCGGGCAGCCGTCTGGGCCTTGGCTGATACCCTCCGGTACCACTCGGTTTGTTCTTGCAGCCGGTCGCGCAGGTAGGCGTCCCGGCGGGCCTGGAGAGGTTTGGCCCGTAGCGTGCGCATGGTCGGGGTGATCTGGTCGCTGTCGGGGAGCGGTCCGGTGGAGAGCGGGTCCTGCCATCCCATGGTGCGCAGTTGCCGGAAGGCTCCCTCCAGCCGCTCGGTGAACAGTGCTTCGGGGTCGGCGACGCGGGAGTGGAACGGGCCGCCGTGCACCATATAGAGCCAGGCCATCGACTTGACGGTTTCCGCGGCAACTCGATGGAGGTGCCCGTCGGGATCGGCCCGGCGCCGCGCGGCACGTGCACCGACGACGAGCGTCAGGCCGTAGAGCACAGCGGCCAATACTGCCTGAACCCGGCTGCCCAGCTGTCCTGCGAGCACAGCCGTCACGGTGGCCAGCAGGAGGAGCACCAGGTGAGCCCGTTGCGCACGCCAGGACTCGCCCTGCCGCGCCATCGCCCAGTAGTCGTTGACGCGGTAGACCGGGGGGAGGTCATCGCCGTGCGGGGGGCCATCGTTGACGGGGCGGTTGGCGAGGGCGGCACGCACCCAGTACCAGAAGTCCGGCTTGGAACTCGTGGAGTTACTGGTCATCGTGGCTCCTCCCGGGGTTCGGCGGTGGGGGCGGTTGCCGGACGTCCGGCTCCTGCGTCGGAGGTTGGGGGTCTGGACCTACGATCTGCCCGGGGCGTTCGGTGATCGTCGCGCCGGGTTCGACGGCCGGCTGCCCGGCGGGTGAGGAGTCGGCGATCTGCTGGATGATGACGGGAGCAGCGACACCGAGCGTGACAGCGGCGAGGGGGCCGGCCACCTGGCCGCTGACGCCGTAGACGGCGGTGATGCCGATCGCCATGAAGCAGCGCAGGAAGACCGCGAGCAGGTAGGGCTTGATCTGCGGCTCTCCGTCCTTCACCCAGGGGAACCGCTCCTGGGTGCGGTGCAGTTGCCACATCTCCCCGGCTTCCACCAGGCCGGCGCCGAGCGCACCCCACAGGCACGCCTGCCACCACATCATGGAGCAGCACCCTCCCCCGGAAAAGCGCAGCAACACCGTGGGCGGACCCAGCATCCGGCACGGGCGTTGCGCTCAGGGACGGTACCGGGCAGCCCCACAGATTGTTCCCGGTTCGAAGAAATCCGATACCGGCGACAGCGACTCGGCAGTGCGCTGCTGTCATACGTCAGGGGTGCGCTCGTGGGCGTACCCGAATGGCAGCCCCGCCACCGTCCCGAGTACGCCGTCCTCAGCACCGCCAAGAGCCTGGAGGACGTCAACGCAGCCGTCCGCGGGGCCGTCGCGGCGGGCGCCACCGACGTCACCGTCAACGACGCGCACGGCCCAATGCGCAACATCCTGCCCGAGGCCCTGCATCCGGCAGCCCGACTTATCCGCGGCAGGCCCAAGCACATGGGCATGCTCGCAGGTCTCACGCCGGAGTACGACGCCGTCGTCTGCGTCGGCTACCACTCCCGGGCCGGAGCGCTCGGCGTACTCAGCCACAGCTTCATGGGCCACGAGATCGAGGACATGTGGCTGGACGGCCGACCGGTCGGTGAGATCGGCCTGGCTCACGCGACCGCGGCTGCCATCGGCGTGGCGGTCACGGTTCTGACCGGCGACGACTGTGCCTGCGCAGAGATGAGGGAATGGGACGCCTCGGTGAGCTCGGTGGCCGTGAAATACGCGCGCGACCGGTTCGCTGCCGAGCTGCGGCCGGCGGAGGAAGCACGGGCGGCCATCGAGAAGGCGGTCGCGACTCGGCTGTCCGCACCACCGGCCGCCGCGGGGACGGCTGTTGGGGCTGTTACGGCCCCCTCCACCCTTACGGTCCGCTGGCAGTCGGCTTCGGTGGCCTCGACGCTTCTGGGCATTCCGGGAGTCACCTCGAAAGACACCCGGACCGCGCAGGCACAGGGCGCCCTGCCTGGCCTTTATGGGCTGTTCGGGGTCTGGATGCGGGTGGCTGCGTCCCTGACCGACCAGCCGTCGTACTGCTGACCGCGCGGGGGCAACGCCCGGGCGGCGGACACCGTGTGGTCATCGTCCCCATGACTGCTGGTCGCTGGGTTTTTCCGCCACGGAAATCTGTTCGTGGGACAGTCCGTCGGCCCCGTCGCGATCAGCGCGGCGCACGCGATCAGCGCGGCGCACGCGGTCGGGGCGGCTGTGGACGGCGCAAGGGGGAACGGTACATGGGACGGGTCCGCGCGGAGGCGAACGCCGAGGGGGAGGCGGCGCGTTCGGGGCGGTCGTGCCGGTCGGGGACGCCGCTCGAGCGACTGCTGCGGCGGGCCGCCGTGGTGTCCGGGATCGGAGTCGTCGTGCTGGCCGGGGCGCTGCTCCTGCCCTGGGCCATCACCGCAGGGACCTCGTCGCACGCGTCCAGGACGCCGGTCGCCGACCCCACTTCCAGGGCCGACATGATCCGTACGCTCGAAAGCCTCCTGCCCGCAGGCGAGTTCACCGATCGGCTCGGGCGCGGGCTGGGCGAAGGATTCGATCCGTACGCGCATGTCGTCTACGACGACGGCAGTGGACCGGCGGCCGTCAGTGTCAGTTTCATCGACTGGCTCGAGCCGGGCGTTCAGGCAGAGATGACCATCGGCTGCCCCACCAAGGACCCGACGTATCAGTTCGACAGTTGCGTCGTCAGCCGGCTGCCCGACGGCTCTCGGCTGACCTTGTTCAAGGGGTACTCGTATCCCGACCGGCGCGTGGACACCAGGTTCTGGTCGGCCTCGCTGCTCACGCCGAGCAGCCAGTACATCTCGGTCAGCGAGTGGAACTCCGTCGCCGACCACGGGTCTCCGATCACGCGGGCCCAACCTCCCTTGTCCGGTGACCAGTTGAAGCAAGTGGTCACGGCCGCGCCGTGGCGCCGGGTCGTGGCCGCCCTCGGCGAGGACAAGAAGAAGCGCACGGTCGTGGAGGAGCCGTGCCGGCGCCCCAGCCCGGATGTGAACAAGGTCCTGGACACCTTCGTGCGGCTCCTGCCCAAGGGCGTCGAGGTCGTCGAGCGGGACGGCGGTGACGGTCACGTCGTCGTCGACGACGGAAAGGGCAGGAGTTACGTCCGTGTCGACGTCCGGTACTGCATGGGCGTGGACGAGGAAGTCACGCGCGTCTACGACGGCTCCGAGCATCTGCCCGACGGGACGATGATCGCCGAGCGCCGGGGACCGGACGGCCAGAGCGTCAAGGGGAACGTGATGTGGACGGTCGACACCATGGGCGGCGGCGGTCTTCGCATCGTCCTCAGCGCCTGCAACGCCGCGAGCGAGGACGGCGCTCCGTCCCGCCCGGCGCCTGCACTGACGTGGGCGCAACTGCGCACGATCTCCCTCAGCCCGAAGTGGGACCCGTTCCGCTCGTAGGTCTCCCGAGGACGCTGCACCCGGTCGTGCGGTCGCGGTCCAAGCCCCGGTCCCGGTCGAGTTCTGCCGAGGCGTGCGCGGCCGCGACCCAGAGCGCCGGGGCATCTGGAGGGTCCCCCTGCGGTTACGGACAGTAGCGTGCGTCGGGTTCGCTTGGGGGAGTAATGCGAAGCCTGTGCACGCCGTGCACTCTGGAAGGGGGGAGCGCGTCGTGTGTCCGCGAGTGGTGCGGCCGGCAGCAGCGACGTCGGCGTCAGGTGAAAGGGGAAGTGGCCCCCATGAGCGAACACCCGCTGATCGACGACCACGGACTCATCGGTGACCTGCAGACGGCCGCTCTGGTCTCCACCGGGGGCTCGGTCGACTGGTTCTGCAGCCCGCGTTTCGACTCGCCGAGCATCTTCGGAGCACTGCTCGACAGTGAGAACGGCGGTCACTGGTCGATCACTCCCCGGGCACCGACGTACGGGACGAGGCACCTCTACTATCCGGACACCTGTGTGCTGCTCACCCGGTTCATGACCGAGCAGGGCGTCGGATCGGTCGTGGACTTCATGCCGCCCGCCTCGCCGCACAGTCCGACCCGCCGTCACCGGTTGGTCCGCATGCTGCGCTGCACGCGCGGTGAGATCTCGTTCGACATCGAGGTAGCCCCCCGGTTCGACTACGCACGGCAACCGCACGAGGTCACGTCGTGCACGGGTGGCTGGGACTTCGTCAGCCGCGACGCCAGGGCGACCGTACATGTGGTGGACGCACCGGGCGACGAGTGTGTGGGCGACCGGGCGACGCGTGTCGGTGACGCGTGTATGACGGTGCGGCTGCGCGCCGGAACGACCCGTGGTCTGGTGCTGGAGACGTTCGCTGACGGTCCGGCACGCATGGTGTCCCCGGAGGAATGCGAACGGATGCTGGAGGACACGATCTCCTTCTGGCACGGCTGGCTGGCCCATTCGCGCTACACCGGGCGGTGGCGGGAGACGGTCAACCGTTCCGCCCTGACGCTCAAACTCATGACGTACGCCCCCACCGGGGCCATGATCGCGGCTCCGACCACCAGCCTGCCGGAACAGGTCGGAGGCGAGCGCAACTGGGACTACCGCTACACGTGGGTACGCGACGCCTCGCTGTCCCTGCACGCGTTGCTCGGGCTGGGATTCACCGAGGAGGCCGTGGCCTTCGCCGAGTGGCTGGGCGACCGCGTTCAGGAGTACACCGAACCGGGCGAGCATCCGCTGAAGGTGATGTACCGCGTCGACGGCTCCTGCGACCTGGAGGAGCAGACCCTGGGGCACTGGGAAGGCTACCGGGGCTCCGCTCCGGCGCGGGTCGGCAACGGTGCCGCCGACCAGTTGCAGCTCGACATCTACGGATCGGCGCTGGAGTGCCTCCACTTCGCCGACCGGCAGGGCCTGCCCACGACGTGCCGCATCTGGGAGGCGCTGATCGACACGGTGGACTGGGTGTGCGAGAACTGGGACCGGCGCGAAGCCGGTATCTGGGAGACGCGCGGCGGCGACAAGGACTTCACCTACGGGCGGCTCATGAGCTGGGTCGCGCTGGACCGGGCCATCCGCATGGCCACCCGCAGCGGCCGTCCCGCCGAGGTGCAGCGCTGGACGAAGGAACGCGACGCGGTCTACTGGCAGATCGTGCAGCGCGGCTGGAACCCGGGGCGTGCCGCGTTCACGCAGTACCTGGGCAGCGACGTCCTGGACTCGGCGGTCCTGCGGATGCCTGCGGTCGGGTTCATCCCCCCGCAGGATCCACGATGGCTCTCGACCCTGGACGCCATCAAGAACGATCTCGTGTCCGACGGACTCGTCTACCGCTACGACCCCTTCGCCTCCCCCGACGGGCTGCTCGGTTCCGAGGGCACGTTCTCGGCGTGCACGTTCTGGTACGTCGAGGCCCTCGCCCGCGCCGGCCATCTGAGAGAAGCCCGCCTGGTCTTCGAGAAGATGCTCACCTACGCCAACCATCTCGGTCTGTACTCCGAGGAGATCGGGCTGACCGGTGAGCAACTCGGCAACTTCCCCCAGGCGTTGACCCATCTGGCCCTCGTCACCTCCGCGCTCAGCCTGGATTCCCATCTCGACGCCGCCAGGCCGGGCTTTCCTCCCACCTCCCCGGGCCCGGTTCCCTATCTCTACGCGCAGCCGATGGCGGCGCCCGGAGGCATGCCCGTCACGCCCACCACCCCCTATCCGTCGGACCACGTCATCCGCAGGTGAGCCACCTCTCGTCGGAGTTGCGCGCTCGCTCTCGTCGGAGTTGTGCGCTCGGCGGAGCTGCGGAGTTTCACACCGCCGCGTGGCGACGGCGGCGCTTCCGCGAGGCGATGGTCGCGGTCAGGTCCTCGACGGCGTCGACGGTCGCCGTGCTCAGACCGACGGCACGGCCGGCCCTCGCGCTACTGGACACCCCCTCCACGCCGGCGCCGCCGGACACCCCGTCCAGCAGACCGGAGCGCGTGGTGAAGGAGTTGAAGACGGACCGCAGTGCCCCCGGGGCGACGGTCTCGGCTCCCGCGGCGGCGCGGGCCAGGGCGGCAAGGTGCTCGTGCAGCGGATCGACCAGTTCGGTCAGCTCCGGCACGGTGTCCTGCGCGGTACGCGGCAGGTGCTCGCCCAGCAGGGTGGCGCATCCGGCGACGGTGGACACCTGGTTCCTGAGCTGCTCCAGTTGCGCACTCGACCAGGGGCCGCGGTGTTCGGCCGGTTCGGCGTGCGCCTGCGTCACCGCGACCTCCAGATTCTCCCTGACCTGCCGTGACCGCGCCCGCAGCGCGTCGACGGCTGCCACGTCGGTCGCCCCCACGTCGGCGTACCCGGTCAGCAGCTCGGGCAGCAGCCGGTCCTGCACCCGCAGCCACTCCGCCAGCAGGCCCGGCACCCGTCGCGTGGACCAGGTCGGCCAGACCAGGAAGATGAGTACGGCGAGTGCGGCGCCGACCACCGTGTCGGCTGCCCGGGCCCACGCCGTGGGGCCGGGCAGCCCGCCGACGTGGTGGATCAGGAAGACGATCCAGGTGGTCAGCCAGAGGTTCAGCATCAGTTGTCCGGTGCGCAGGGTCACGAACGACACCGCGGCCAGCACCACCGACACGACGGCGAGGCCCGTGGGCGACCAGGGCGGCAGGGACAGAGCCCAGGCCAGGATGCCGCCCAGCACGGCCCCCGCCGCCCGTCCCCAGCCGCGCGCGATGGTGTGACCGTACTCGGGGAAGAGCACCAGCAGGGTGGTCAGGGCCACCCAGAAGCCGTGCGCGGAGATGCCCAGTCCGCCCCACCCGCCGATCGACCGGCCGATGAGCTCACCGGCCACCACGCCCAACGCGAGCCGCACCGCATGACGGAAGATCGGCGACTGGGGATGGAACTGCGCCCGGATCCGCCGGGCGGCGCGTGCCACGGCAGGGGTGCCCGCGTACAGACCCGGCACCTCCGAGTGGGGTTCCAGTACGTCGCCGAGGCGGTCGTCGGTCGAGCGCCGGGCCAGTTGCTCGGCCAGCCGCAGGCGGGAGGCCAGTTCGTGCGGGCCGTGTACGGGCGCGACGGCCGCCCACGACTCCAGGCGGGCCCTGACCGCCTCGGGCGTGCCGTGCTCGCGGCCGGAGGCCACCGTACGGGCGATGCCGCTCAGCACCTGCGCGGCGGCGGCCAGTGCCTCCTGGTCCCCGACCGCCGTCGACGGGGGCGCCGTCAGCCGCACGGTCTGCAGCGCGCGGCGGATGCGCTCCGCCTCTCCCAGCAGCCCGAACAGGGGCGCGGCCGCCGGTCGGCTGAACTGCGGCAGAACGTCCAGGGCCTGACGGGCCGCCGTGAACGGCGCGCCGGCGCCGGGGCCGCTGGGGTCGGCCGTGACCGAAGTCCCGGCGAGCGACCGGTACAGGGCCGCGAGTGCGCGGCGCTGGGCGGCGAACCGTGGACCGTACGGCGGGAGAAGCTGTACCAGCACGACGAATCCGGTCCCGACCGCGATCCATCCGGCGATGACCAGGCCGCCGTGTACGTCCGGAGAGAGATCGGCCGTGATCATCAGCCCGATCACCGTGAGGCAGGCCCGGATGCCGGGCGCGACGCCCATCGTCCGCCACAGTCCGGCGGCGAACGCCGAGACCGCGAGCAGCAGCAGGAACAGCCAGGCGGTGCCCTGCACCAGTGCTCCCAGCACGGCCATCGCGCTGAAGGCCGCCGCCATCCCCAGCGCGTTCAGCACGGGATGCCGCAGCGGGCTCATCAGCGTACCGATGCCGCAGATGAACGCACCGACGCTGGCCATGGCCCCGGCCACGGCATCGTCCAGCAGCAGGCCGAGGACCGTGGCCAGTACCACGGCCAGCACGGCCCGTGCGATCACCGGCGGGGAGGCGAATGCCCGTTCGATGCGGAGTCCGTTCCGGCCCATCGTGATCAGCGACGACCACCAACGCATGTCCAAGCCTCCTTCGCGGCATGGCGCGGGGGCAGCGTTCCCATCCTCTGCCAGCCCCGTCGCGGTTGCCACCGCTGCCTCCGGGCGGTACCCCTCGGGGTGGCGACACGGACGGTGACGGTGTGCCCGTCCCGTCGCGAACAGCCTCTCCGCCGTGGGGTCTCGGGGTCATGGACAGGGCGGGCGCCGGTCGACGGGACCTTCGCGGCTGGGCCGACCAGGACCTCACCACCGTACGTGTTCGCGTGCCCGCTCCGAGTTCACGCCCCGCTTCGTAGCCGCACCGAGAGGGCACGGGTCCCGCAGGAGGCGGGCAGTCGTGGACCAGGACACCCTGTGGCACCTGCCCATGGATGACGGCTCCTGGATGACTGCTCCGAGATCATTGCTGGATACTCGTATGGTCCATGGAGAGTCGACCCGCCGCCGGTGGCAGGAAGCCCGTTGTGAACGATCAGACCCGACCCGCCACCGTTCGCGTGTTCATCGCCGTCGCCCCGCCCGACCACGCCAAGGAGGAACTGGCCCGGGAACTGCGCCCCGCCTACGGCACGCACCCGCGCATGCGCTGGAACCGTGTGGAGGACTGGCACATCACCCTGGCGTTCCTCGGAGAGCTGCCACCCGAGACGGCCCTGCTGCTGCGGGCGCCGCTCGCCGCGCTCGCTGCCGGACGGCGGCCGATGCGCCTGTCCCTGCACGGCAGCGGCAACTTCGACGACCGGGTGCTGTGGAGCGGGATCGACGGCGACCTCGATGAGCTGCACATGCTCGCCACCGATGTGCGAACCGCCGTCAGGAACTGCGGGATCACCTTCGCAGAACGCCCTCTGCGCCCCCACCTCACACTGGCGCGCGCCCGCCGAGGAGACCGGTCGTCGACAGCGGAGATAGCCGAGCGCCTGGCCGGATTCACCGGCCTGGGCTGGCCTGCCGAACGCCTGCACCTGGTCGGCAGCAACGCGGGCCGCAGCCAGGGACCGATCCACTACCGCGACATCGAGTCGTGGGCCATCGGCGGCAGCAGCACCGCCGCCGCCGATCTCTGAACGGACCGGCAACTCCCCCGGCGATCACCGTAGTTCCTCACATGGCTCGGCGGCGATCCATTCATGCCGAGGCGTAAGAGAACGCCGGCCACGGCCACGTTCATGGCCTCCGGCGGCCTTCAGGACGGCCTCGTCGACGAGTGAAGGCCTGCGTCCTCGACCCGCGGCCCTGGCATGCACGGCTCGATCTCCGCGACGTCCGCCGCAAGCCTTGACAAACGAATTGGTCTGGACCAAATTAAGCGCGCCCCGCAGTCCAACCACCCCCCACCCGGAGGCACTTGTGGACCGCCCCAGACCGCTCCTCGCCCTGCTCACGGCCGCGGCACTGGCCGTGCCCGGAATCGCCGCGCTCTCGTCGGCCGCACAGGCCGCCGATGCCGAACTCATCCGCAACGGCGGCTTCGAGACGGGACTGGACGGCTGGGGCTGTACGGCCGGCAAGACGGTCACCAGCCCCGTACGCACCGGCGGCTCGGCGCTGCAGGCGACCCCGGTCGGCAATGACTACGCGCAGTGCTCGCAGACGGTGACCGTGCAGCCGAACTCCCAGTACACCCTGTCCGGTTACGTACGCGGGTCCTACGTCTACCTCGGCGCGAGCGGCACCGGCACCACCGACGTCTCCACGTGGACCCAGTCCGCCTCCGACTGGCAGCAGCTCACGACGACGTTCCGCACTGGCGCGTCCACCACCCAGGTGACGATCTACACCCACGGCTGGTACAACACCGGCGCGTACTACGCCGACGACGTCTCCGTGTTCGGCCCCGGCGCCCCGGCCGGCCAGCCACCGGCCGTGCCGACCGGCTTGACGGCCGGCGCCGTCACCTCCTCCAGCGTGGCCCTGTCCTGGTCCGCGGCGAGCGGCGCGACGAGTTACGCGGTCTACCGCGACGGCGTCAAGGTCCAGACGGTGAGCGGCACTTCGGCCACGGTGACCGGGCTGGCCGCCGCCACCGCGTACACGTTCCAGGTCGCCGGTGTGAACAGCGCCGGCGAGTCGGCGAAGTCGACGGCGGTGACGGCGACGACGACCGCAGGGTCGGGCGGCGGAGGATCCACCGACCTGCCCACCCATGCTCTGGTCGGCTACCTCCATGCGAGCTTCGCCAACGGCGCCGGCTACACGCGCATGGCCGACGTCCCCGACAGCTGGGACGTCATCGACCTGGCCTTCGGTGAGCCCACGTCCACCACCTCGGGCGACATCCGCTTCACCCGCTGCCCGGTCACCGAATGCCCGAACGTGGAGAGCGACGCCGACTTCAAGGCGGCGATCAAGGCCAAGCAGGCGGCCGGCAAGAAGGTGCTCATCTCCATCGGCGGACAGAACGGACAGGTCCAGCTGACCACGACGGCAGCCCGCGACACCTTCGTCTCGTCCGTCTCTCAGATCATCGACACGTACGGACTCGACGGCCTGGACGTCGACTTCGAGGGTCACTCCCTGTCGCTGAACACCGACGACACGGACTTCAAGAACCCCAAGACGCCGACCATCGTGAACCTCATCTCGGCGCTGAAGACCCTGAAGGCCCGGTACGGCTCCAAGTTCGTCCTGAGCATGGCGCCCGAGACCTTCTTCGTGCAGATGGGCTACCAGTTCTACGGCACGGGCCAGTGGGGCGGCCAGGACCCGCGGTGCGGGGCCTACCTCCCGGTGATCTACGCCCTGCGCGACGACCTGACACTGCTGCACGTCCAGGACTACAACTCGGGACCCGTCATGGGCCTCGACAACCAGTACCACTCCATGGGCGGCGCGGACTTCCACATCGCCATGACCGACATGCTGCTCACGGGCTTCCCGGTGGCCGGCAACGCCAACAACGTCTTCCCGGCGCTGCGCCCGGACCAGATCGCGATCGGTATGCCCGCGTCCACCAACGCCGGCAACGGCTACGTCGCCCCGGCCGAGGTCACCAAGGCCCTGGACTGCCTGACGAAGAGGACCAACTGCGGCTCGTACGCGCCGCACGGCACCTGGCCCGCACTGCGCGGCCTGATGACGTGGTCGATCAACTGGGACCGTTTCGCGGGCGGGGAGTTCCAGCGGACCTTCGACAACTACTTCGGCTGACGTCGACGTCCGTCTGCGGCCGGTCATCGACGGGTGACCGGCCGAGTCGGCCCGCCGCTGCGCCGCGATCGGTCACACGACGGGTCCGGCGTGGCGGATGGAGTCCCTCGTGGACGTTCGCGTATGTGCAGGGAGCACCTGGCCGGAGCGCGCGTCCGCGGGCGTAGGCTTGCCCGGCACAGACACAGCGGGGGGAGAACATGGCGGCTGAGAACGCACGGAGTTGGGGGTCCGTCCTCGATTCGGTCGTGGTGTACGCACAGGGTGCGGTCTGCCGTCGGCTGGCTCGGGGCAGTGTGCCTGCGGACGGCCGGATACGGGTGACGGGGCTGCCCCGCTCACTGGATGCGGGCTCCCTGCGGGCCCGCGTCACAGGGGCCCCCGAGGTGCACGTGGTCGAAGCCAGGGTGGAGGTCGACGCCGAGCCGTCCGCCACCGATGCCGGCACGCGTGATGAACTGCGGCTCGCGACGGAGCGGCTGCACGAGGAGTACGCGGCGGCCGAACAGCGCCGGGACCGTCAACTCGGTCTGATCCGGGAGATCGCGGATCTGCGTCCGGTCCCGCCGAATCGCAGGCGCGACGACCCGCACCGCCGCACACCGGTCGACGCCTGGCTGGAGCTGGCCGATTTCGTCGACCGGAGGACCGCGAAGCTGCACACCCGTCTCGCCGAGCTGGAGGACGAACTCAGGCTCGTCGAGCACGAACTCGAGCTCGCCATCGACCGGTTCGCCCGCGCCTCGACCGACGCACCGTCAGCACACGTGGAGACGACGGTCTCCGCGGCCCTGACCCTCGTCGGTGCGGGTGACGCCGAGGTCGAACTCGAATACGCGGTGCCCGGTGCCGTATGGGTGCCGGCCTATCGTCTCGGCCACCGGCAGGGCGACGACAGCGGCCGCCTGATGCTGCGCGCCTCGGTCGCCCAGCGCACCGGAGAGGACTGGACCGGCGTACGCATCGCGCTGGCCACCGCCGACCTGCGGCGCCGCACCGACCTGCCGAAGCTGCGCTCGATCCGGATCGGGCGCCGTCAGCCCGCCCCCGCGCCATCGGGCTGGCGCGAGCCTCCCGCGGGACTCGCCGACCTGTTCGCCGGGTACGACGCGGCGGGGCCGCGACCCGCCGCGTCCGCCGCGCCCGTGGATGCCGGGGCGGGG
>NZ_JBEOWS010000070.1:0-32306 GCF_040296125.1 Streptomyces sp. NPDC002265
CGGGGGGCCCCCGGCCGGGCCCCCCCCCCCCCCCGGCCGGGCGCCCCGATGCATCGCGACAATCGCGCGGCTCGCCCGGAATCAGGTGGCGCGCTCGATGTTGTCGGCGCTGGTGTTCGCCGACTTGCTGGCGTCGTTCAGCGTGTCGACCCACTTCTCGAAGGTGGGCTTCACGTCGTGCCAGTCGTCACGGAAGCGATCGGCCTTCGGACCCTTCCAGAAGCCCGTGCTGTCGGCAGTGGCCGCCTGGAGGTCCTTGATCAGGGCCTGCAGGTCGTTGGCCTTGCGCGCATAGAGCTTGGAGAGTTCCCGGAGCCGTCCGAGATCTGCACCGCGATCCATAGCGAATCCTCCCCGTGTAGTCGTCAGAAACAAGCGGACTGTCCGTTTGCAACAGTGGACGCTACCGCACCACGCGCAGTTCCCGTCCAGAGCTGCCGAAGATGCGATCGTCCGGTGAACGAACCGTGTTCACCCCGTTCATCCGGTTCATCCGGGCCAGGGGGGTTCACTCGGAACGCCCGTGCCGCGCCAGTATGCTGGGGCCCTTGAGACACCGGGGGAGACTGCTATGGCGAATCCAGACATACAGGAACTCAACCAGCGGGCCAGTCAGTTGACGTCTCTGGCCGACCACATCGACTCGCTGGTCGACTCGGCCAGGAACCACAGCACGACGGGGATGAAGACCTGGTCCGGCCCGAACGCGGACGACGTGCGCGGCAGGCTCAGGACCTGGACCACGACGTGCGGGACGGTCGCCAAGGCGTTGCGTGACGAGGCGCATCGGTGCACGCAGGACGCCAACGACCTCAAGGACAACAAGAAGTAAGCGGTGAGAGCCGGCAACACCGCCGGTTTCACAGGAGGATTGCAGACCAGTGCCCTCGTACGACAGCTCCCGAGCCCGTTTCCGGCTGGCCGACCGCCATGTCGCCGTGTTCGCCCACCTCCTGGACGGCGAGACGCCTCCCGAGGAGCTGTGGGAGTCGCTGGTCGAGCTCCAGCGCGTCGGCCTGGTCGGCGAGGAGGGCGAACTGGCCCCGGTGCTGCGGGACCTGCTCGGCGCCCTCGCCGACCCGATGGTGATGATCCAGGTGGAGGTCACCGGCGAGCACGGCGCGGTCAACCACGGCGTGGTCGTGGGCCAGGACGCCGTCATCTCCCACGACGGCTGGCCGGGGGAGGAGGAGTCCGAGTACGTCTCCATCGAACCCAACACCCTCGTCTGGGAGTTGGCCCGCAAGGTCAACCTGCACCGCGGTGAGAAGCCGCAGGAGGGCGCCCCCGAGGTCCGGATCGGGACGACGATGGCCGCGCTGGACGCCGCGTTCGTCGCCCTGGAGGAGCCGGGCCCGGACGACGAGGCCACCCTCGCCAACGTCGGCAAGGCCCTGGTGGACGCCGACGCGAGCCTCGTGTCCCCGGTCCTGGAGCAGTTCCGCGACCTGGTCGTCGCCCTCAACGCCACCTGGCGCATCACCACCGCCTGGGACGGCCTCCACGACGGCAAGCGCTCCGCGATGATCCGCGCCCTCGCCGTCTGGGACTGCGGCCCCCTCGGCTACTGGATCCGCGAGAAGCCCGAGGAACCCATCATGCCCGGCCAGGTCGGCCCGGACAGCGCCCTCGTCCTCACTCTCTCCAACTCGGCCGAGGTCTGGGAGAAGATCACCGACCTCCTCCCGGACAAGGAAGAACTCCTGATCGCAGCCGAGTGACAGCCCGCCGCCGCACATGAGGAACGTCGATCCCGAGGACCTCGACCACCTCGCGAAACTGCTCGACGGCCGGGGCGGGGTACGGGACAGGCTCGACGAGGCCTTCACCCGCGCCGCGCGCCTGGGCGTCACCGCGGACCTGACCCCCCTCAGGCCCCTGCGCACCTGGCTCCCCGACACGGCCGCGGACCTGCGCCGCCGGGCCGCCATCGCAAGACTGGAGGACGGCGACCTCACGGCGGGCCTGAGATGGGCCGGGTTCGACGCCGGGGACATCGCCAGGGCGGCCGTCTACGCCCAGGCCCCCGGAGTCCTCCTGCTCGCCAACGCCCTGGCGGCCGACGACGATCCCGGCACGAAGGCGTTCCGGCGCAGGAATGGGGAGTCCCTGGACGACTGGGTCGACCGCATGAGGGCACACGGCATCGCCGGCATCCCGGCCCTCAAGCCGTACGAGCCGGAGATCGCCGAACTCATCGGCGACATCGGCGACGTCAAGTCCACGATCCAGCACGGCGGCCTGGCCACCTTCCACGGGGTGAACCTGACGAAGGTTCTGGTGGGGAACTCCATCGCCCAGGGTGCGCTGAACGCGCGGAAGATGCAGGTCGTCGGCCTGATGCAGCGCTTCAACCGGCGGTACACATGGGTGCCGCGTGTGGGGGAGTGGGCGAACAGGCTCGATGAATGGTCGCCGCCTGTCCGATCGCTCTCAGCGCCAGGTACCTGGCTCCCCGGCAGACTCGCGGGCGTGGCGTCCAGGAATGCCGCCTACCAGGACGCCTCCCGGGTGCCCTTCGTCAACGGTTACGTGGCCACCCGTGTCGGAGACGTGTTCGATCTGGCGCGAAGAAGCCGCGCTCTGAACGCCCGTCTCGTATTCGGTGTGAACGGGAACAAGCTCATTGACGGACTGGTCGGCTCGGACAGACTTGCTCGCATGTACGGCGGTCTGACCCATGCCGGGAAGATTCCGGGCCGAGCCGGAAACGCCAGCTACTGGAAAGTCGGCAAGAACGTCTACGGCGATGCCCGTCTGTTCGGCAAAGGGCGCTTTGCTGCCGCTGGAGAGGGATTCAGAGTCGCAGCCAGAATGGGCGGCGCGCTCCGGGCCGTCGGTGTTGCCGGTGGGGTGTTCGCCACGGCGTACAGCGGCGCCAACGTGTGGTCCCAGGGAGACCCGAGACGTCATTTCGGCAGCAGGACCGAAGGGGCCAAGTACGTCGGCGACGTGAGTGAGACCCTTTTCAACGCGTCGTTGACTGCTGCCACCGTCGCTCCCAACCCGTTCACGATCGGTGCGGTGGTGGTGACCGGGGGAGTTTATGCGGGAGCCAAGGTCGTGGAGCACTGGGACGACATCAGAACAGGGGCGCGGCGGGCGACGAAATGGGTCGACGGCAAGGCCGGCGATCTGGGAAAGAGCATCGCCAGGTCCAAGGCCAACCCCATGAACTGGTTCTAGTACCGGAAAGGGATGGACGTATTGAACGGCTTTGGGTTCGAATTGGAGCCGGAGCTCGACGGGCCCGTGCAACGCGGCTATCGAGGGGTCGTCGGACCGTTCGGCTCGGTGAGTGTGTACCGGCCACGGAGCAAGCCGGGCGAGGACCCTTTGAGGCAGGTCCTTCTTCAGGGACTGTCGTTCCCGGCGACGGAGTTCAGCGGAGGCAGCGGTGTCCTCCCCTCGCTGGACGGGGGCTGGCTGAAGGTCGACCAGACGCTTGTCCAGATGGATCTCAAGGTCAAAGGGGTTCGCAAGGGATCCCGTCGGCTGGAGATGACGTACCGCGAGCGCAGCTACACCTATACGTCCTTCGGGCCCATGAAACAGGCCCAGCTCAAGCGGGACGGCGTGACCGTCACGATCGACCGGGGCCGTTACATCCCGAAGGTCGGCGGCACCCGGGCCGGCCAGGCCGAGGGCGAGGCCGACGCCACGGATCTCGCCATCGCGATCGTGCTGGAAGAGGTCGACAGGTCCGCCCTGACCACCGGCGGGGCCCTGCTGGCGATCCCGGCGAACTTCCTCTTCGGCCGGGGCCGGGACGAGGGGACACCGTGACCGCCGGTCAGAACCAGTTCATCGGATTGGCTTTGGACTTGGCGATGCTCTTGCCCAGGTCGCTCGCCTTGTTGCCCACCCAGTCGGCCGCCTTGCCGGCCCCCTTCGTGATGTCGTCCCAGTGCTCGACGACCTTGGCACCGCCGTAGATGAGGCCCGTGCCGACGGCGAGGCCGATGGTGACCGGGTTGGGGGCGATCATGGCCGCGGTGAGAGACGCGTTGAAGCCGACCTCGGCGACGTCGGCGACGTACCCCGCGCCGTTGCGCTTGAAGGCCTCGACCGGGTTGCCCTGCGAGATGACGTTGGCGGCGCTGAACCCCGTCGACACCACACCGCCGACGATGCCCGCGCCACGCAGGAACCCGGCGGTCTTGGCGGCGGCGCCGAGGCCGGCCCGCAGGGCGCCCGTGTCGCCCGCCGCGCTGGAGGCGTTGGAGAAGACCTTGACGAGGCTCGCGCCGCCCGCCCGGGAGACCGGCGTCCCCGCGTGGGTGAGCCCGCCGAACGTCTTGGCCACCTCATCGGAACCGACCACGAAGTCGATGGCGTTGTTGAGGCCGAAGCTGCGCATGAGAGGCGTGCTGCGCACCCAGTTGTACGCGTTGCCGATGAGGTCGCCGCGCACGCCGGCGGACATCGGGATACGGCTGGCGTTCTGGTACAGGGAACTGCCGGAGGCCATCCGGCCGAGCTGGCTGGGCAGCCAGCTGCCGGGCGCGCTCAGCGAGCGGATCTTCGGCGACCACTTGATCAGGCCGTTTCCGGCCGAGCGTATGAGTCCGCTGTCGGAGCCGCGCATGACCACGCCGAGCCGGGTCTTCCAGACACGCAGAGCCCCGCCCTTCAAGGAGTTGCCCAGCAGTACCTTGGTGAGCGAGGCACCCTGGATGGTGACGAACGCCGAGGCGGTGGTGACGGCACCCCAGTCGCCGTACAGGCCGATCATGGTGGCGATCGTCTCTTCGTGCGGCTTGAGCCCCGGTATCTCGGAGATCGCGTGCGCCTTGAGCCGGTCGAGGTAGTCGGCGAGGGATTCGTCAGGACGGCGCTTGAAGACGTCGGCGCCCGGATCGTCGCTGGCGGCCACCGAGTTGGCGAGCAGCATCTCGTCGGGCGAGAGCCCCTTGTACGCCTCGATGTCCTTGGCGCTGAACCCGGCCCAGCGCAGCCCCGCCTCCGGATCCCCGCTCTCCAGCCGGGCGTAGATCGCCCGCTTGCGCAGATCGGGAGCCGTGTCCTTCACCCATGAACGCATGGGGTTGAGCGCGGTGAGCTTGCTGGAGACACCGAGTCTGGACGCCCGGGTGAACGCCTCGTCCAGCTTGTCCTGCACACCACCGCGACCGTCCAGCAGCTTCGCGAGCTGGTCGAGATCGTCAGGATTGACGTTGCGCATCCCCATGTTTCATCCCCCTAGGGCCTGTCCGGCGGATCATGCCGCAGACGCGTGGTCTGGCACGCCCATCTGCGGCGTTGTCGTCGGTTGCCGACGCTCCGCGTCGACTCCCTCCTCCGCCTTGCAGCTGGAAGCGCCAGACCACGCGCACCTGGGCTGATACGGCACCGCGGCTTTCCTGCGACTTGATCCGCCGGACAGGCCCTAGAGCACTCCCACACGGACCGGCGAGGACGGCCGCGAGTCGGCGCACCATGATACGGGCGGGGCTGTGAGGGTGCAGAGGATCGGATGTGCCGAAGCGGTGCGACAGCGAACACGCAACTTGGGAAGATCAGTTGGCGCACCTCGCAAGCCGCTGCCGTGCTGGGTCCGGCCAGTTGGGCTCAGCGATCGCCGATGAGCGCGAACGCGAAGGCCAGGCGCCGGTCCACCCAGCCGGCCCGGACGCTCACCTGCCCGTCGCCTTCCGAGACCATCACCACCTTGTCCTGCGAACGCCACTCCAGCGAGCGCGACTTGGCGGGCTGGTCACCGCCTTCCGCGCCCAGGTCGCCGATGGCGTTGAACACGCCTCCGAGGAACTTGCCCGCCACCCGGCCGGCGATCTCCTTGGCGTCCCCGCTCACCCACTCGTTGCGTCCCACGATCTCCGGGTGCCCCGGCTGGTCGATGCGCCAAGTGTGCTTGAAAGGGCGGTGCTTGGGCGGTACACGGCTGAGCGTCCCGATGGCCTGCCCGGCACCGTCACGCACCACGTGCCGCAGCTCACCGTCGACGTCCACGGCCGGTTCGACATAACAGAGCAATTTCTGGGCGTAGATGTCCTCGTACAGCGTGTGTTCGGGGAGCGACGGCAGACCCGGCCGCTGCGTGTGAGTCATTCCGAGGAAGGCGCAGGGTGCGAGCACCCGCAGATCCTTGGACCCGCGGGCCACGCGCACGGCCGGCGGGCCGCCCGCGGCACGGCTGCGCTTGACCGTGACCGGTCGTTCCACCGAGGAGACGACGAACGTCTGGACGTCGGACCAGCCGACCTGTTCAACCGGCGGCTCCTGCGCCTTCTGCCTGCCGAACACCACAACACCCTCCCAGCCCACACCTCAAGCCCTGCCACCTCGACTGTACCCAGCCGCGCGCACGACGACAGGGCGCGGGGAGGACGCGGGGGAGGCCGATGTGCGGGAGGGCATGCCCGGGTTCCGGGTGTCCGCCGAACCACACCCGTCCGGCGCGGAGTTCGCTACGTACTCGTCCGCTTCAGCCGTACGGCCCGTTCCGTCAGTCCTGTCACCGTGAACAGCACTCCGGTGAACTCGACCGTGTCGCCGGTCCGGACGGTGTCGTAGTCGGCCACCGGGAGCGCCGCGCAGTCGCCGCTGATCCGTGCGGTGCGCGTCTTCGTGTCGACGTACGAGACAGTGATCGACAGGCCGGTGGGGAAGCGCCACACGCCTCCGTTGTCGAGCACCGTCAGGGTGTCTCCCCGGGCCGGGAAGCCCTTCGACGCCGTGGCCAGGACGGCCGGGTTGGTGGTGAAGCAGAAGCCGTCGTCCGCCTCACCGCCGACCGGGCGCGGGGAACCGGGCGCCGCGGCCGCCGCGGCCCTGTCACGCTCGGCCGCGGGCTCCAGCACGACCCGGTAGGAGCAGATCTGCCGGACGGTGTAGGCATGACCGGAAACGGTGATCCGCTGTCCGGCCCTGACGGTCTGCTGCGTCCGGCCCGCCTCGTAGCGGGCTCCGTCGCCCAGTACGGCGGTACGGGTCGAGCCGTCGGCGTGTGCGGCCGCGTACCGCACGCCTCCGCCGCCGGGCAGCCTGAAGCCGCCGCCCCGCAGCACATGGAGCCCGCCCGTGGCCGGGGCCGCGCCCACGCACACCGGTCCGCTGTCCCGGGCCGGTGCCGCCGTCGGTTCCCCGTTGCGTGCTGCCCCGTCGCCGCAACCCGAGAGCAGCAGCACAGCGGCGGCGACCGCCCCGGCGCCGCTACCCGACGCCCTCCGCACCGGTCCCCTCCTGCCCGCCGGTACTCGCGCGCTCCAGCACCACACGGGTGCGGTAGTCGACCTCCGCGACCCGCCAGGTGTCGCCGGTGATCTCCACGAGGGCACCCGGGGTCAGGTCGTCGTACTCCACGCCCGGCCCGTCCTCGCTGCTGACCTGGATCCGGCCGTGCACCGAGGGCCGGGCGAAGATCGTCGCCACGATCCGGTGCGTGTGCCCCTCGTGTTCGACGGTGTACGGAATGTGATAGCGGAGCACCCAGCGGCCGTCGAACTCGAAGGGGTACTTGACGTGCGGGCGCTCCGGCTGGAGCTCGGGCTCGGTCACTGCACTCACCTGTCGGGCCTCAGGGGACATCGAACGCCTCGGGTCCCTGGAAGTACTTGTCGAACTGATCCTGCGTCACGGTGATCGGCGGATAGCCCTTCACACCCCAGGGGTTACCCAGAATGATCTTCCCGTCGTCGGTGAAGCCGCGCACGTAGTAGGCATGGTTGCTGTGATACGTGCTGCCCCATTCCGAGGGGTGGTTCTTGTCCAGGTCCTCGTCGTCCGGCGTGGAGACGGTGACGACCTTCCCGGAGTCGAAGGCCTTCTTCAGCGAGCCGATGTCCTTGTCGTCGTGCTTGCCGATGCCGAGGAAGCCGCCGGACTCCAGGTCGTCGCCCTCCTTGCCGGTCAGGTAGGGGGCGGACTTCTTCGGGTCGTCGCCCTCGATACCGCCGTAGCCGCGTTCGCCGTCGCCGTCGTCCGAGTAGACCAGCGCGAAGGCCTTCTCGTAGTACGCCGGCCAGGTCTCGCCGTTGCCGTACGTGCTGATCGGGTTGCCGTTCTGGTCGGTCGGCAGGTCGGCGGTCATGGTGACCCACTGGTAGTTGCCGCTCTTGTCCCAGACCCGGACGCTGACGGTGCCGTTCGGGTTCTGTCTGATCCCGTCCTGGACGAACTTGGGGTCCTTCTGCGCGAGGCCGGCCAGTGAGGCGACGTACCAGCAGTCGCCGAACTGGTTCTGGTTGACGTCGTCGGCCGACACCCCGTCCTGGAACAGCGGGTCGGAGGGCGGCGCCCAGTGAATGCCGTTGTTGGTCTGGCCGTTCTGGTTGTTGCCGCCGCTCTCGTACGCCCCCGTGTTGGTGAACGTCGGCTGCGTGCCGGGGAAGGCCGCCTGGAACTTGCCCACGTTCTCCGGGCTGATCTTGGACAGCATCAGGCCCAGGGTGGCCCGCCGTCTGTCCTCGGGTAGACCGTTGTCGTCGAACGGGTTCCAGCCCGAGTCGTCGGTGCTGCTGACCAGCTGGTTGTAGAAGGCGAGGTCCTTCGGGGAGGCCTTCGTCATCAGCGCGTC
This sequence comes from Streptomyces sp. NPDC002265, assembly GCF_040296125.1. Classification (NCBI taxonomy): domain Bacteria; kingdom Bacillati; phylum Actinomycetota; class Actinomycetes; order Kitasatosporales; family Streptomycetaceae; genus Streptomyces; species Streptomyces sp. NPDC002265. The sequence goes on from NZ_JBEOWS010000070.1 coordinate 8,537, forward strand.
CAGCTCGGCGCCGGTCAGACCGTCCAGCTCACCGGAGACCTTCTCCAGGTCGTCACGGTTGCCGTCCATCCCGAAGTCCTTGCCCTGCAGGGACTGGAGATCGCGCAGCGCGTCGTCGATCTTCTGCGCGTCCGGCGCCGATTCGTCCAGGAAGACCATGGAGTCGTTGACCGGGTAGCCGCGCTTCTCCAGCTCCTGCAAGCCCTCCAGCTGCTTGATCCGGCGCTTCATCGACGTCTGGAGGTCGGACAGCTCGCCGCCGAGGGAACCAGGCAGTCGTCTCCGGCCGAGACCGAAGATCGACGGAATCGGGATCACGTCGCCGACCAGGTCCTGGAGCTCGGGGTCCCGGGAGGCGTTCTGCCCCGAGGGCAGGTTCTGCTGGGCGGTGGTCAGGACGGTCGCGAGCCGGGAGTGCAGCTTCCCGGAGTTCTGGGAGAGCGCGTCCAGCTGGTTCGCGAGTGCCGTCAGCCCGGTCGCGTCGAAGCCCCTGAACGTCATCAGTGACCGCCTCCCGCAGCGGACTTGGCCTTGTCCTGAGCCTTGGCCTGCCGCTCCAGCTCGTCCGCCTGGGCCTCCCAGCGTGTGGCGTCCGCCAGCAGCGCCGTACCCATCCGGTTCAGGCTGCGCTGCCGCTGCTGAAGGGTGGCGGTGGACTCGTCGGCGAACGGCCCCTGCCAGATCGCGCCCTTGTCGCCCCCGGTACGGAACGAGGCCGCGCGCGGCGTCGCCTTCCGCACCGCGTCGTCGAGATACGGCCCCAGCTCACGGGCGAGCGACCGCGCCTCCCGCGCGCACTCCCGCAACTTCTCCGCCCGCCGCTTCAGTTCGGCGCCGTCGCCCCCGCCACCGTCATCCGTGACCGCCATGTGCCACACCTCCCCCGTCGACTGCTTCTGTTCAGCTATGTCCGAAACTGACTGCCGGCAGCATCGCTGTGCAGCATACGAGGGGCCCTACGGCCCGGAAGCCGACCAGTGGGAAGTGCGGCCGACCGTTACAGGGTCACCACATTCGGGTGGGCCAGGGATGGGAAGTAGCCGCCCCTGGCCCACCCTTGAGCGGTACCGCCGTTGATCGAGTACGCCGGTAGCGTGCGTGGTCGAACAGTGGATCCTCGGACGTATCGCGATTCTGGATGGAACCCTCAGCGCGCGCCCTGCGGGTGGATGCTCATTCGCCAGAGCGATTGAATCTGGCAACAGGCAGTGGATTTGCTGCTGTTCACGCACCGACTCGGTAGGGTGCATGTGGTCTAGGGAGGGGCTATGGCAGCCGACGGGGACAAGCCGCAGGTGGACAATCCGGAGAGGGAACGCCTGAAGAGGCTGAAAAGCGATCTCCAGAAGGAACACGCCGACCTGGTCGGCGCATTGAAGCGGGCGGCTGACGACATAGGCAACGGTGGCCCGGACTCCGCGAAATCGTGGGTCGGCAAGAACGCTGACAAATGGCACAACGATGTGGCAGGCCGCCGCAAGGTGGTGCGTGCCCGCCTCGACACGGTACTCGATGACATTCAGAGGGAAATCGACAGCATGCCGGAGAAGGTCACCTCGGATGAAGCCGCTTCGATGAACCGGAACAGGCGTATGTACTGAAGCCGCATCTCTTGATGAGCCTATGGGCTGAGCAAGTGGTCAGGTGCGGTCCAGTGGCGACAGCGGAAACGAACGGGGGCAGTGAGAAATGCGCGGGGATGAAGACGGTGGCGGCTCGGGCGTCTTTTCGGGCATAGATCCGGACGCACTCAAGGGCACAATTGATTCGGTACGGCGCGATCAGGAAGCATTGCAGGACCGGGCTACATATTACAGGAATCAGCTCGCTTATTACGGCATCGGTGCTGCGGCGCTGGGCGACGTACTGAAGGTGGCCGGCTGGGCTCGGGATGAATTGCCCATGCTTAATCGACGCTATCACCTCGCCGTGAGTATGGAGAACGATCCATATCCCGGATTCAAGGGAATGATGCGGATCGACGAGAGCAAGGTCGGCCAGACCGCTCAGGCAACGGAAGACGGAAAGAAACTTGCGGAGGACTTCAACAGAAAGATCGATGACGGGGATTCGGTTTCCCCTGAAATGTTTGCAGACCTGCAGGCCAACGCGACGGACGCTGACTATCTAAAGGCCTTCTACGGGACCCTCGGGCCGCGTCGTCTGCTGTGGTTGTCCAATGAGATGGGCGATCAGTTCAATGATCAGTACAAGGGCCATCCAGGCGGGCGCGAGAGAGATCGGAAGATTATCTCCGAGACCTTCGGTACTTATACAAAGGTGGCCTTCGAGGGGGAGACGTCCAAGGAGCGGCAGCGATTGTGGAACGAATGGTTCGATCAATCTGCCGTCGACAAGAATGACGGATTCCGACCCGACCGTCTCACTCCCTTCCTGAACGGGGGGTCGCCCGACAAGGATTTCCTGGTGGCGCTTGGAGATCGCGTTTTCACCAAGGATTCAAAAATTAACGAAACACGATTCTTCGGAAGTGGTGGACTCGGCGAAGGAGAGTGGAGCAAGGACAACTATGAGCAACTCTTCTCCGCTATAGCGAAGAACCCGGAAGCCTCGGGTGAATGGTTTGACCACAATAGCGATTTCGCCACGAATGCTTTTTACCCTACGGGTCCCTGGAGCGTTCGCGAACCCAAGGGACGCTGCAAGGCATTCTTTGACCTTATCAACTCTGCCACGGTGGAGCTCAAGCAGGGAAACCCCTCGCTGGCCGAGAGGAACACGGCCAGGATTCTGTTCGAAAATTACCAACATAAAAACGGGTCCGATACGGCGGGTCTGCATCCAATTCCTGGAACCCAGGCACTGTATGCGAGCATCATCACAGCATATTGGAATGATCTCGAGTATGCGGTCACATCGCCCGTGAGTAATTCGCTCTGGGGGGCCGATGTGCATGCAGAAGGCGAGGAGAAGTTCGAAGCAGCGACCAAATGGGACAGCAAGGACTTCTTGAAGGGGCAGGATACGGGTCGGCCAGGTCTCGAGATCTCGGCGAAGCTTTGGCGAAGCCTGATGGTGGAGTCCGCCAGAGATCCAAAGGCCGCAGGTACCCTGAGCGCCTTGTTCCAGTCCTACAACACAAAAGAGATCGACTATTCTTTTGGATCTCATACGGTGCCGGAGGACGGCGTCAGGTTCCACTCCATGAAACGCGGAATGATGCAGCAGTTCTATGTCACCGCCTTTAAGGCTGCATCCACCGAACTCGACATGGACATCGACAAATGGGTTGATGACACGAACAACTTTCGGGCGTCTGTGATCAGCACGGCCAGCGACATTGCGATGGGGGCAACTGGCGGGGCGGGCCTTGCCGGCGCCAAGGGTGCAGCGGTCGGAGTGGCTTGGGGGTTGGGCCAGGGCGCCGTCACCGGGTGGATCACAGACCTTGCGAAGGTCGACGCCGGCGATGCACCCAAGGACCTAAGGGAGCAATTCAAGGGGGTTCAAGAGGCCGCAGCAGACTTTTCCTGGCAGAGTGACTACCAAAACAATGCCGGTGCTGCCTGGAGGCATCACCGATTCGAGGCCGTGACGGTTGTCACCGACGACGGTAACGGGGAAAAGACTACCAAGAAGTACAACGGCGATCCGCGGGCCTACGCGAAAGGCGCCGGAAACTTCCTGAATAAAAATGGCGAGATTATTAAGTTCTCCGAGATGACGAATGCTCAGCGTACGGCTTACGGGGAGTGGCTCCAAGACCCTGCGGTAGTCAATGCTGTTTGGCCGGAATATTCTGCCGGCAGGGACGGGCGTGACTACCCTGGACAGGATGAATAGCGTGAGTGGGTGACGGTTTTCGAGCGAAAACTCTGTCTGATGTCAGGGGAGATGTAGTTGGAGTACTGCCGTACTCCAACTCTCTGGAGAGTCCGTATCGCCAATCCTGGATTCTGCTGCAATGTACAATTGCTCTTTGGATGCCGATATGGCTTGAACCCCGACCAGTGCCGGTGAGATTTCTCCGGAAGTGACCCGATAAACGGCTTTGCCGCCTACCAGATGGTCCATGAACTCCTGCTGCGAATCGGTCTTTATGGAATTCCAGTCGTACTCGGCCGAGAAAGGAGGGCGATAAATCTTCCCTGCATCGGAGTAGTAGACTTCTGCGCGCTTTGGTACAGTTGCGACATCGCCTTGTTGTGAGTCGCCCGTGCTGGGAGCGATCTCGGCATCCAGAGCTCGGCCGATAGCTTCGAAAGGGCGTCCCGGTTCTTTGATGTCTTTGGGTGCCTTCGCCCCGACGAACGGACTCAGTGTGCCGTCAGTGTTTATGCGGACAATCCCAGGGCCTGTCCTCCAATACAGAGCATCGCCGTCAGCGGAGAGCCATCCGGAGTTCCAGACGTCCGGCACCAAGACATCCTTCCCTGCAACTCCTGGAGTCGGGTTGATGGCGTTTCTGACGGCCGGGTTGGACCGCTTCAGCGATTCACCGTCCTTGGGCGGGCGCCCGGCGATCAGTTCGACCGCATCACCATCAAGCCTGTGTACGTACGAGCCGTGCTTCTTCCAGGTGATCTCGTCACCGATGTAGATCGCCCCGTGCTCGGTCACAGTCACTCCCGTGACTTGGCTGACACAGAGATCTGCTGCTCGCTTGGCGATGGGGGAGAGCTTCGCGTCCGCACAGTCGGTGTCGACTATTTTGGACGCTTTGCCCTTGCGGCTCACTTTCCAAAGGTCGCCGGCGGCAAGATAGACGGATCCGTCCGCCGCTACTGCGGCCTGCGCAGCGTGTTGTTCATTCATGCCGGATATGGGTATCCGTTCGGCAATGCCGGATTTCGGCTTGCGCCACATCACCATCTGCCTGTCTTCCTGAGTGAACAAGTAGATGGTGCCATCGGGTGCACTGGCGAGGCCCCGATACCTCCCATGGATGGCGAGCGTGTCGGCATCGCCTGCGCCGATGGCTTTGCCTCCGCCGCCGAGGACGAAGTCGACATCGATTGCGGCATCCTCTGTGTCGGAAGCTATCGTGTTATAGGCGCCAAAACCGACAAGAGCTGCTATGGCCAGTCCAATGCCAATCGTGGTTCGGCGTCGCGCATGACGCAAGGAGCTCAAGCCGTTCAAGAAACGCTGCCTCTCTAGCCGATGGCCAAGAACTGTCCGCTCGACGCACATACGCAGCCTTGCCTCTTTGCGAGTCCCACGCAAGCAGCGGACGACTTTGCTTTGGGAGGTGTGAGTCAGCGCATGTCTCGCGGTCGGTCTGCACGCTGACCTGATGTCCGTCCTCTACGGTGCGTCTTCTGGATTTCCTCCACGCGATGTCCTGAGCTCTCTCGGCAAGGTGCTCGGAGCGCGAAGGCGCCGTTGCGAGGGGAGACTGGGCAATGGATCTGTACTTCCATTCGTGCCCTCGCTGACGGTCTGTTTCATCGGTTGACGGACTGGATTTCCTGGACCTTGATGCTCTGCGTGCTTCCGAACGTGCCGTCGGGAAGACGTGTCGGGCCAGGGTTGCCGGTGCCGGACCAGGCGATCTCCCAGGTGATGGTGGCTCGCAGCTGGTAGGTGCCGCTGCCTGAAGAGCGCAGGTAGCTGATGCCGCATGGGGGAGTGCGGCCGGCCTTCCCTCTGGCGTACTCCTCGCCGATGGAGCCGCTGTCGCCGAATGTGCACTCGCCGGAAGCCGGGAAGCTCTCCGCGTCCCGGGTACCGGGTTCGAGCCTGAGGGAGACGGGCTCCGCCGTGGTGGTGGCCCGGATGTCCAAGCCACCGACGTTCAGGCTGGCGGTCACCGAGACCGGCTTGAACTTGGTCTCGTCCAGCCAGGCCCAGGTCGGAAGGTTGACCTTGGTGACGTTCGCCGGAGCAAGGCTGACCTCGGTCTCCGGCAGGTGCAGCCTGTTGTAGGCGAGCTCGGCGAGAATCTGCGGGGTGGCAGCCTGAGGTACGTCGGGCGTGTCACCGGTCTCGACCCAGAACGGCGCCTTGTCACACGCCTGGGCTTCCGGTTCCATCCACCGGGTCTGGTCACGAACGGCAACCCACCAGTTACCCTTGTCCGCCTTGCCGAGGTTGTAGTTCTTGTACTGGCCGTCCTTGTAGGTGTCGCGGAACTCGCCGACGCTGCTCTTCGCGTAGTTCGCCTGGCCCGGAGCGTTGACGGTCTCGTCGTACATGTCCTCGACGTACGTCGAGAACTCCTGTGCGCTGCGTGGCTCGTACCAGCAGGCCGGCGGGCTCCAGTCACCCACGGGCGTCACGTTACCGCCGTCACTGCCACCACTTCCGGCGGTGCCGCCGGAGAATCTGACCACGGAGACGATGTCGCTGCCGCTTCTGGTGCCGCTGGACACCGTCTTCGCACCGTTCGACTTGCCCGATGGACCCCAGCCCGCCATCGCTGTGCCCGGAATCAGGACGCAGACTCCGGTCATCGCGGTGACGGTGAGCCACCTGGATCGCCGAGTCAGGGAGTGCATGCCTTGTTCCCTCGTTCGGATTCGAGCTTCGTGGTCTGCCACACACCCTGTGCGTTCTTCTCAAGGCGCGTGCTGTACAGCACATACGAGTCGTTGGAAGCCGGTGTCCTGTCGACCTTCTTGGTCTTGCGGTCCTTGTTGAAGGCCTTGCTCTCGTCAGAGCAGTAGGTCACTGCCGCCGATGCCTTGTCGAAGACACTGATCTTCGGCGCGTAGTAACGAACCGTGCCGGTAAAGGTCGAACCGGAGTCGACGATCGACTTGACCCAGTCCTGGCTGCCGGTGAGAGCCGTGTTCGTTTGGTAGAACCTGAGGCCCGTGTCCTGGGGATCCCCCTTGACGACAGCGTGCGTGACAGCGGTCTGAGCGTGCCCGGCGTCCGCCAGGATCGCGTCCTTGTCCGCGACGCCGGTCTTCCAGCCTTCGAAAGTCTCGGTGATGTCGCTCGGTAGCGTCAGGTCTGGACGATCGCTGTCTGCAGCAGGAGCCGCAGACGCGGAACCAGTCGTGCTCTGATCGGCGCCCGCGATCTTGTCACTGTCCTTCGACGAGTCGGTCCCGCTGCCGCATGCGGTCAGCAGCACGGCTGCGGTTGCGGCAAGCGCGACAGCAACGGGCAAAGAACGGCGGTTCACGGTCGGCTCCCGATGAGGCGAGGGATGAGTCAAGGGCATTGACGCTACCGGTGTCGTTGTTGGTTCTGCCAGGAAGAGTCGATCGAGTTGAAGCGCAACCGCAAGGAATCGGCCTGGAAGAGGCCTTCATTGCTGGCGCAAGTAGCGAACTTCCGTGGAGTGGCCAACCGTTGGGTGCGCCGTGGTCGGTGCAGACGCACGCCTGATCGCGGGGGGCTGCAGGGGATCCGCTCGTCCAGTCGTGCTGATCAGGATCAGGGAGCCGACTGCTTGAGGTTCAGCGCGGACCGATCGCACTGATGGGCTTCCTGTCGCAGGGTCGCAGCGACGTGCGCGCATTTCGTTCGCCAGGCCTTCAGCTCGCCCCGGATGCGGTCTGCATGAGGGCCTGACCAGGTCTTCATCGTTGTGGTGACGAATTGGTGCGGCGCGTCCACCATAGCTGCGATGTCGTCCGCCAGCGCACGCAGTTGGGATGCCCGGTGGGTGAGGTCCTGGATGTCGGGATCGGCCATGGCACTACCTCGTCATCGTCCTCTCAGGCGCCTACTCGTAACCTCCGTTGCGAGGGTGAGGGCGCATCAGGGCAAAGGGTGCTGAGGCGAGGGCACCGCCCAGGGTCAACGCCGAGGTGTCCACCGCCTCGAAGATCAGGGCGATCGCAAGGTCGACGGAATCCACGGCGCCGACCGCGAAGCCGCTGCGCACGCCTCTGTCTCGGGGAGATTCGGCCGAGCCCGGTCCGACGGTGATCTCCACTCCGTCGCGCACCAGTCGAGAGGGCTTGGCGTACCCCGTGGAGGTGTACGTGTACGAACGGTCCAGGTAGCCGAGCTTCAGCGCACGTGCATGCCTCGTCATCCCACGCGAGTTGTGGCGCAGTGGCACATCCTGGCCGGCGATCGACAGCTTCCCCTCGGCGAGGCTCGGACAGCCGGAGCCCACACCCGTGTATTCGGTGTGCGGAAGATTTTCGCCGAACAGTTCGGCGAACCCCCGGTAGGCACCCGGTGCGCTCTTCTTGTGCTGGATGGTCACGTGGCCGAAGTCCTTCAGTCGGCCACGCCATCCGATGAGGCCGAATTCATCGAAGGCCTGCATGCTGAACTTGAATTGTTTCATGACGTCGGTGCACGCCCTGTCTTCTGCATGTTGTCGGCGACGGTCTGCAACCAATTCATCGGGTTGGCTTCGTGAGCCAACTCCTTCACTCCACGTGTGGCCCGGTCGGCTTGCGTTGCCGACCACGCGACGACTTTGTCCGCTTCCTTCTTGATGTCGCCCCAGCGTTCCACCGCTTTGACTCCGACGTAGGCGGTGCCGAATGCGGCGACGGCACCGATGGTGAACGGATTGGGGCAGACGGTCGCCGCGGTCAGGGAGGCATTGAAGCCGAACTCGGCGACATCGGCGGCGTATCCAGCTGATTCTTTTCCGCTGTGGAATTTCTTGAGGGGGCTTCCCTGGGCGTAGAGGTTGTAGCCGCTGTAGGCGGTGGACGCGACGCCGCCCGCGATCCCGAAGGTGCGCAAGCCGCCCGACACCTTGAAGGCGTTGCCCAGCCCTTCGAGCAGAGAGCCTCCATGACCCACTTCTGCGGCGCGGGCAGCCACATAGGTGTTTTTCGTAACCTGGTAGAGGCTGGCTTGCCCCGCGCGCATGACCGCCTGGCCGGAGTGTGTGAATCCGCCGTAGATCCTTGCCAGGGTGTCGTTGCCGACGAGAGTGGTGATCAGTCGGTTCACCGTCCACCCCCGGATCGCATTGTTGGCGATGCTGCTTCGCAGTACCTCGTCCCAGATGCTCCCCAGGCGGCCGGAGACGTGGTTACGGATGAATGGGACTCGATTGGCATTCTGGAAAAGTGAACTGCCTGAGGCGAGGCGTGACAGTCGGCTCGGGAGCCAGGAGCCCGGGGCTGAGAGCGACCCGATCACCGGCTGTGCGTCCCTGAGTCCGGTAGCCCATGTATCTGCCTGCGCCAAGGGAATCCTCGCGACGATCTGGTCGGCTGTCCACGATTTCAAGGTCATGCCCCAGCCACGGGCCAGAGAGTTTCCGACCAGAATTCGCGTGACGTTCGTTCCGTGGAAAACGGCATGACTGCCGAAGTCGACGATCCCCTTGACGTCGCCGTACATGGAGATCAGGTTCCTGATCTGATCTCCATGTGGTGTGAGCATGGGGATCTGCGCGATGGCGTGAGCCCTTACGCGGTCGGCCCAGTCGTGGGCCGACTCGTTCGGCCTGCGCCGGAAAGATTCGGCCTTCGGGTCGCCACTGGTCGCCATGGCATAGGCGATGATGAGCGGCTCGGGTGAGAGGAGGCCCGCGGCAGCTTCGGCGAGTTCCTTCGTGGTGAATCCCGCCCACTGCAGACCGGCCGTCGGGTCACCGCTTTCAAGGCGGGCGAACGCGGCACGGCGGCGAATGTCGGGGGCGTTGTCCGATGTCCAGGCATGCATGGGCCTGACGGCTGCGAGTTGATGACCGACACCGAGACGGGACGCCCGCGTGAACGCTTCATCCAATTGGCCGCTCAAACCGCGTCGGCCGTCGAGGAGCCTGGCTAGCTGGTCCAGGTCGGCCGGATTGACCACCCTCACCGCTGTCGGTCCCCTTCGCGTTCTCGCCTTGCGGGGAGCTTGGTCGCTGTGGCGGCGACCGGGACGGTCATGGGTAAGCGGTAGTGCTTCACAGTCGGCTCTCCGTGTGGAAGCTGCGCAGTTCGGCCCGCTCGCGGTGTTGCCGGGCTGTGCAAGAGCGATGCGTCAGTCCGTCCTCAGAAGGGGGCAAGTGGGAGCATAGCGGCGATAAGTGCATGCTCGGGACGTGCTGTTGGCCAGGACGTCCTTCAACGCATGACTTGGCTGTCGTGGCAGTACAGCGATCGTGCACCGCTGTTCGAGCAATGAGCGGTTGAAGCTTCGCGGGTTTGCCGGTGCAGCGGGGTGTTCGTGGGGGGTTGTGTGAAGGGAGCTTCACGAACTTCACAGTGTCGCATCAGTCCACCTGTGAACTCGGTCCTCGATTCGTCGCACGTGGGATCATCCCTGGGCAAGCCGATCACCTATCTCTGAGGACGAGCGCCATGCTGACCATGCGACAGAAGACCGCTGCGGCTGGTCTTCTTGCTGCCGTCGCCTTCTCTGTGACCGGTTGCAGCAGCGATTCGGGCGGCGGCTCGGCCAACGACAAGATCAAGGGGGCCGGTTCGGAGGAGAGCGCCTCCGCCTCGCCGTCCGCCTCCGCCTCGGCTTCCGCCGCGGCCGAGAAGAACGCGCCGACGTTCGCCTTCCCGGCGGACGTCAAGGCGACGGTCGAGCGGGACACGAGCGGGGATGCCGTCAAGGACGCGGTGCTGCGGGATGTGGCGTACTCCGCGCAGGCCAACATCGAGGCCTTCGCGCTGGGCAGGAACCAGAGCGCCAACCTGAACCGCTACTTCTCCGGATCCGCCTACACCTACTGGGCCAAGCAGGTCGGGGACTTCAAGAAGGACGGGCTCACGCTCACCGGGGAGTACCGGTACTACGACTTCAAGGTGACGGACCTCGCCAACGGCAAGTCCGCCGCCGTCTCGTACTGCGAGGACCAGAGCAAGGCGTTCAGCAAGGAGATCAAGACAAAGAAGGTGCTGCGCACCTCGCCGAGCGACAACAGCTACGTCCTGTACACGCTTCAGGCGTCGAAGGACTCCGCCGGCGACTGGCAGGTGACGCGGCAGAGCTGGAAGAAGGGGGACCCCTCGTGTGTGCGGACATAGCTGAGATGGCCGGCAGGGCTGATGGGGGTAGATCGGCGCGTAGGGTCGGTCGGCCGGCTGTGTGTGCGGCTGTGGCCGCCGGGCTGGTCGTGGTGCTGGGGATGACCGCGCCTGCGTACGCGGACGACACCCGCGGCGGTGGCGGCACCGGGAACACCGACACCGGCACCGACTCCGGTGCCGACTCCGGCGGCGGCACCATCGGTGCGCACATCCAGATCAAGCAGAGCAAGCCCGGCTCGGGTGGTGACAGCACCACCGCCACTTCCTCGAACGCCAACTGGAAGCCCCCGGTGTGCTGGTACGAGCCGATGTACACCTCGGACGAGTACGAGGAGTTCATCAAGTCCGCGTACAACGGTGCGCAGGAGCCCGCGGCGAGTTATGCCAAGAAGCGGGACGAGGAGAAGTACCACAAGGGCGACGACGGCCTGTGGTGGCAGGTGAAGTTCCGCAACGACGACTACACCACCGCGTGCCCGGTCACGACCGACAACTGGGAGATCTGGGTTCCGCCGGCCGATCCGGCTCCGGACCCCAACAAGCTGACGCCGGAGATGCTCTCCCAGCTGGCCTACAACTCGACCAAGCTGCCGAAGCCGCCCGTGGTGCTCAGCCCGGGTGCGGACCGGCTCGTGGTGAACCTCGGTACGCGGGTGAAGTTCGAAGGAGACTTCGACCGGGTCTGGACGACTGCGCGGATCGACTACAAGGGCGTACACATGGCGGCGACCACGGTCGCCACTCCCGTGGCGCTCAAGGTGGACGCCGGTACCGCCGACGCCGACCCGCAGACCTGCACGTACGACCTGGTCAAGGGCAAGGACGGGTACACGGTCGACAGCGCGGACGCGGGCTGCAATGTCACGTACCGCCGCTCTTCCGGTGACGGCACCTATCCGTTCAAGGCGTCGATCACCTGGAAGGTCACCTGGACCGACTCGGACAACCCGGACGGGCCGGCGCGTCAGCCGGGTCTGCCGGACGGGCTGTCGACGGTCGAGCAGGACGTGACCGTGCACGAGATCCAGGCCGTCAACCGCTAGGGGATGCGGCCAGCGCGGGCCTCTTCGCCTTCGGCGAGGAGGCCCGTCCGTGTGAGTGCCGCGTTCGAGTCGCCGGCGCCGGGCCGACCGGGGTCAGGCCGGGTCCTCGGTGAACAGGTCCTCGGCGGTCGTGGCGGTGAGGGCGTTGGTGAGCCACGTCCCCAGTGTGTCGAGGTCGGTGCACGTCGTGATCCGCTCGCGGGCGCGCTCGGGGACCTCGATGCCGCGCGTGGCGAGGATGAGGAGGATGTCCTCCGACCGGCCTTCGGACCGGCCTTCGGACCGGCCCTCCGCCCGGCCTTCGGCGCGCAGGCGCTCAGAGGTCTCCGAGCGGAAGAAGGAGAGATCGACGGACATCAGTTGCCTCCAGGTCTCGGCCGCGGGGGCGGTTCCCAGGCCGAGTTCGGTGAGCTCGGCGAAGATCCTCGCGGTCTCCTCGTCGATGGTCTTCAAGGCGGTGGCCAGGGCCTTCAGTATGGCAGGAGCATTCGGGTCCTTACCATGCGTGACCGCGCTCAAAGTAGCGAGCGGGATATCCCGGGCGGCAGCGGACGGATCGGTGATGGCGGGCACGTTGTGCGGCCCGAGGACGAGTGCCCGCAGGGTGAGTGCGGGCCATTGGGAGGGGCCGATGGTGAAGGGTTTCGCCGCCCACTCTGCTGTCGTCCTGTCCTGGCAGGTCACAAGGAGGACTGGGGGGAGGCAGTACTTCGCGTACAGGTGTGCCACGTAGTAGGCCCAGGCGGCGGGTTTGCCGGGGTCTTTCTTCCCCTGTGCCTCGACGATCAGCAGGTGACTCTCGCCCGACGTCGTGTCGATCTTCAGGAGGGTGTCCACCCGCCGTTCCGTGGGTCTGGTCTCGGTGAGATCCGTGGGCATCAGGGACACGGCGACGGGTTCGGGAAAGGGCAAATCGAGGGCCCGGAAGGTCCGGGCGAAGACTCCCGGGTCTTCCTGGAAGATGCGGTGCATCGCCTCGTGGGATGAGCTGACCATGTGGGGGACGGTAGGGCGGTGGACTCCGAGTGGTCCGGCATATGCCCGGGGCTCACTCGATGAGGTGAGTCGGGGTGGGGGCGGTGATCCGTCGGAGTGGTGGGTCGTGGGTGAATCGTGCAGGGGTTATGACCGAGCGGTGACAAAGGGTCTGGAGGCTTGTGAGATCGGCGATATGACGGGGCGGCAGTACGGCTGATTCGCGGGCGCACATGGGGCTGCAGCTGTCTGTCGTTCGAGAGCAACTGGGTTGACAGTAAAGGCAGTTGCAGTCGGATAACGCCGGGGTGCGGTGCGCTTCGCGGGTCTCGGTTCGCCTTGAGGGGCTTATGCGCGGCTGATACCGTGCGAACGCTTGACACTCGGCACACGACTCCGCGTCGGCCAACTGCCCGCCCGGGGACCGATGTCCGGCGCGTCCCGCATAACGGGACGACGGGGTGAGTGTCCGGATTTGCAATGAATGCAAAGACGTTGGCAGACGATTTCTTGGGTGTACGGGGAGCGGTGGCGTGAAGATCCAGGAGCGTACGGGGGCGGGCGCGGGTCGTCCCGCGGTACCGGCCCAGCCGTCGGTCGGTGACCGGCTTCCGACGCCGCCGCGCGAGCGAAAGCCCGCGCTGGCCGCGCTGGCGGTGCTGCTGATCCTGGTCGGGGCGCTCGGCGCGACCATGCTCGTGCTCCAGGCCGGGGACCGCGTCGAGGTCGTGAAGATCACGGCGGAGATCCCGGCGGGCGGTTCGGTGACGACGTCCAACACGACGTCCGTGCTGGTCGCCGAGGACGCCGGTATCCACTATGTGCCGTATAGCCAGCTGAAGCAGCTGGAGAAGCTGAAGGCCGTCAGCACCATCCCCAAGGGCGTGGTGGCCGTCGGGGAGATGTTCGGCGACGGAAGCAAGCTCGAAGCCGGCAAGGCGACCGTCGGTCTCTCCCTCAAGGAGGGCCAGTACCCGTCCAACCTCGAGTCCGGGGACATCGTGGCGGCGTACCGCGTCGGCTCCCGCACCAGCTCGGGTTCGGGTGCGAGCGGTTCGGCCACGGACGACAACGCGCTGCTGGTCGACAAGGCGCGGGTCAGCTATGTGCAGCCGTCCAAGAGCGACGACGTGATCAGCAGCACCAGCCTGCCGGTCACGCTGGTCGTCGACAACGACAAGGCCGCCGCGCTGGCCCAGGCCGCGTCCAACGGCGAAGTGGCCCTCGTTCTCGTCCCCGGTAACTGAAGGCGGCTTCGGACCCATGGCTCTCATCGCTCTGGCCGCCGACAAGGGTTCCCCCGGCGTCACCACCGCGGCCGTCGCCCTCGCGGCGGTCTGGCCGCGGCGTTCCCTGCTGGTCGAGGCCGACCCGGCGGGCGGCGACCTCGTGTACCGCAGTGCCGCCGCGCACGGCGGGCAGCTCAACCCGAACATAGGCATGCTGTCGATCGCCGCGACCGCCCGCCGTGGTCTGGTGCCCGATCAACTCTGGGACCATGTGCAGCCGTTGAGCGGCGGTCTGGAGGTGGTGGTCGGGCTCGGGATCGCCGAGCAGGCCGCCGGTCTGGCGGGGCTGTGGCCGACGCTCGGCCAGGCCTTCGCCGCCCTCGCCGACTCCCCGAACGCACCCGCCGACGTGATCGCCGACTGCGGACGCATCAGCGGTGACACCCCGGCGGTGGAGCTGTTCGCGCACTCGGCGCTGGTGCTGCTGATCTCCCGTACCGAGCCCGAGGCCATCGCCCGGGTCCGGGACCGCGCCGCCGCCCTGTCGGCGAAGCTGCACGGCGGTCCGCGCGGTGCCGCGAGCCTGGGCAACCCGGTGATCGGGGTCGTCCTGGTCGCCGACCCGTCCGACGCGGGCAAGCTGGTCAACCAGGTCAACGACATGCTCGTGCACGCCCAGACCGGCGCCCGGGTGGTAGGCACGATCGCCGACGACACGGCGGGTGCCGAGCAGCTGGCGGGCCGCAGGCGCGGCCGGCTCGACAAGTCGCTGCTGATCCGTTCGGCCCGCAAGGTCGCCGCGGACCTGTACCAGCAGTACGGCGCCGCGTGGTCCGTACCGCAGCAGGGTCCGGTCACCGGCCATGCGGGAGCCGGCCGATGACCGCTGTCGACCACCAGCTGGTCAAGCGGTTCCGGCAGGATGCCGGTGACCGTATCGCCGAGCAGCGCCGCCTCGACCAGGTCTCCGGCGTCACGCCGATGTCCAACGAGGACGAACGTCACTACGCGCGCGCCGTCATAGCCCAGATCCTGGAGGACCACGCCCGCACCGAGATCAACGCGGGCCGTACGCCGCTGGACGCGGAGACCGAGGAGCAGTACGCGGCCGCCGTGCACGCCGCGCTGTTCGGCGTCGGCCGGCTCCAGCCGCTGCTGGACGACGCCGAGGTCGAGAACATCGACATCAACGGCTGCGACCAGGTGTTCGTCGGGTACGCGGACGGGCGCGAGGTCAAGGGCGACCCCGTCGCCGAGACCGACGAGGAGCTCATCGAGCTCATCCAGGTCCTGGGCGCGTACTCGGGTCTGTCGTCGCGGCCGTTCGACTCCGCGAACCCCCAGCTCGACCTGCGGCTGCCGGACGGCTCGCGCCTTTCGGCCGTCATGGACGTGGCCCGCCGCCCCGCCCTGTCCATCCGCCGGGCCCGCATGGGCAAGGTGTTCATCTCCGACCTGGTCGGCAACGGCACCATCGCCCCGGAGCTCGGACACTTCCTGGCCTGTGCCGTGCGCGCCCGCAAGAACATCATGATCGCGGGGGCCACGAACGCCGGCAAGACGACGCTGCTGCGCGCCCTCGCCAACGAGATCCCGCCGCAGGAGCGGCTCATCACCGTCGAGCGCGCGCTGGAGCTCGGCCTCGACACGTTCCCCGAACTCCACCCCAACGTGGTGGCGTTCGAGGAGCGGCTGCCCAACTCCGAGGGCCAGGGCGCCATCGCGATGGCCGAGCTGGTGCGCCGGTCGCTGCGTATGAACCCCTCCCGCGTCATCGTGGGCGAGGTGCTCGGCGACGAGATCGTGACGATGCTCAACGCGATGTCGCAGGGCAACGACGGTTCGCTGTCCACGATCCACGCCAACAGCTCGCACGAGGTCTTCAACCGCATCTCGACCTACGCCCTCCAGGCGTCCGAGCGACTGCCCATCGAGGCCAGCCAGATGCTGATCGCGGGCGCGGTGAACTTCGTCGTCTTCATCCAGCGGCGCAACAACTACCAGAGCGGCGGCCGCCTCCAGCGCGTGGTGACCTCCGTGCGCGAGGTCAACGGCGTCGACGGCCGTGTGCTGTCCAGCGAGGTGTTCGCCGAGGCGCCGGACGGCCGGGTCGTCCCGCACGCCCCCATAGCCTGCCTGGAGGAACTGATCGCCTACGGCTACCAGCCCCACGGAAGCTGGGGGTGAGCGCGATGACGACCTACACGGCGCTCGGCTCGCTGGGCTCCCTGGGCGGACTGTTCTCCAGCACCGTCATGTACGCGATCGGCTCCGGCGTCGCGGTCGGCGGCGGACTCGCGCTGCTCATCGTCGCGATCCGCGGACTGCCCGCCAAGCCCGCGCACGAGAAGCAGAAGGCCGGTGAGCGGGCGAGCGAGCTGATCCGGTTCGCCGGACAGCGCGGTTCGCTCGCGGCCCTGATCGGCCTGGTCGTGCTGCTGCTGACCCGCTGGGCGGTGGCCGGTGTCGCGGCGGGCGTGCTCGTCTTCTTCTGGGACCGCCTGTTCGGCGGCGCCGGCGAGGAGCGGACCGCGATGCGCCGGGTGGAGGCCCTCGCCTCCTGGACGGAGTCGCTGCGTGACACCATCGCCGGCGCGGTCGGCCTGGAGCAGGCCATCCCGGCCTCGGCACGGGCTGCGGCCCCGGTGCTGCGCCCCCATCTGGACGCCCTGGTGGACCGGCTGCGCTCGCGCACCCCGCTGCCCGACGCGCTCCAGATCCTCGCCGACGAGATCGACGACGCCTCCGCGGACATCATCGTCGCGGCGCTGATCCTCAACGCGCGGCTGCGCGGCCCGGGTCTGCGCCAGGTGCTGGGCGCACTGGCGAAGTCGGCGCGCGAGGAGGTCGACATGCGTCAGCGTGTGATGGCCCAGCGTGCCTCGACCCGCCGTTCGGTGCAGATCGTCGTGGCGGTCTCGGTCGCCTTCGTGCTGGGCCTGGCCGTCTTCAACCGGGACTTCGTGGAGCCGTACGGCACCGCCGTCGGCCAGCTGGTCCTCGCCGTGGTCTGCGGCCTGTTCGCGCTGGGCTTCTGGTGGCTGCGCAAGCTGTCCACCATCGAGACGCCGGAGCGCTTCCTGGTGCGCGACGAGTCCGCGGTGCAGTTCGTACGACCCCGGATGCCGGCCCCGCAGTCGGGTCAGGGCGGGCCGGGCCAGCCGCTGCCGGGTCAGGTCCCGCCGGGCCAGTCCCCGCCGCTTCGTCCGGAGGAAGGGGTACGCCGGTGAACCTGACGATGCCGATCACGGTCGGCGCAGTCCTGGGCCTGGGCGTCTACGCCCTCATCCGTGCCCTGATGCCGTCCAAGCGCAGCGCCGTCGCGCAGGTCGCGCGGATCGACGCGCTGCGGGCGCGCGGCACGGCGTACGAGTCGTCCCGCCAGACCCAGGACAGCGGACGCCTCGGCACGCTGCGCGCCCAGGTCGGCGCCCGCGTCTCCGACTTCTACCTCCAGCAGGGCTGGGAGCAGCGGTCGCTGCGCGCGGACCTCGCCGTACTGGACCGCAGCTGGGAGAACTTCCTGGCGACCAAGGTGCTGCTGGCGGTGGCGGGGCTGTTCTTCGGGCCGTTCCTGTTCGCCATCGTGTGGCAGCTCGGCTTCGGCTCCGGCCCGGTCATCCCGGTCTGGCTGGCGCTGCTGTGCGCGGCGCTGTTCTTCTTCCTGCCGGACCTGGAGGTACGCCGGGACGCCACCGAGAAGCGCCGCGACCTGCGCCGGGTGATCGGTGCCTACCTCGACCTGGTGTCGATGAGCCTGGCCGGCGGCCGGGGTCTGCCCGAGGCGCTGATGGCGGCGGCGGAGGTGTCCGACGGCTGGGCGACGCAGCGCATCCGCAACGCCCTCGCGGACGCCCGTATCACCGGCATCAGCCAGTGGCAGGCGCTCGGGCAGCTGGGCGAGGAGATCGGTGTGGAGGAGCTCAAGGACCTCTCCGCCTCGCTCGCCCTGGTCGCGGACGACGGCGCGAAGGTGCGCGAGTCGCTGGCCTCGCGCGCCGAGACCATGCGGCACCGCGAGCTCGCCGAGATCGAGGGCAGCGCGGGCGAGAAGTCGCAGTCGATGCTCGTCGCCCAACTGCTGCTGTGCGCCGGGTTCCTGGTGTTCCTGATCTTCCCCGCGGCGATGCGGGTGTTCCAGGTGTGACACAGAGCTGACACCGTTTACAGAACTGCCGCGCTTAGCCTCAACTGGCCACACCCGCAGTGAAATCGCATTCGAGAGGACAACTCATAATGAACGGACGGAACTTCACCACGGGGATCCCGGCCGTGGACTTCCTGGTCACCTTCTTCCAGGCCCGCGTCGAGCGTGCCCGCTCCGGCGAACTGGACCGGGGTGCCTCCGCGGTCGAGTGGGTCATCATCTCCGCGGTCGTCGTGGCGATCGTCGGCGTGGTCGCGGCGATCATCAACGCCGCGCTCAGCGACGGCGCCAACAAGGTCGGCGACTGCATCAAGGGTGCGAACGCCAGCGGCACCTGCTGACCGGACGCAGGGGGTCCGGAGTTCGCGATGCGGGGATACGGGGTGACGGGGTTGCTCGTGGGCGTAGGCAGAGGGATACGCCGCAGGGTGGCGATGACGCGTGAGGCGGCATCCACCCGCGGCGACTCCGGCATGACGGCGATCGAGTTCGTGCTGCTCACTCCCGTCCTCTTCTTCATGATCTTCGCAACGGTGCAGTTCGCGCTGTACTTCTTCGCCGACCACGTGGCCCAGGCCGCCGCCCAGGCCGGGGCCCGCAAGGCCCGCGCAACCGCCGACGAGCACCCCGGCGAGTGGCGGGGCGAGGCGCGGGGCGTGGTCGACACCTACATCAGACAGCTCGGCCCGCAGCTCGTGCTCTCGCCCGACGTGTCGCTGCTCCAGCCGGAGCAGAACACCGTGGGTGTGGAGATCACGGCCCGGGTGCCGACGGTGTTCCCGGGGCTGGACCTGACGGTGCACGCGCAGTCGTCGGGGCCGGTGGAGCGCTTCGTGCGGGACGGGGGGAACTAGATGGGCTCCTCGGTTCTCCGGCCGGGCAGGCGTCGTACGCACGTCTCGCGGGGCACGCGGGTCGCGCACGTCACGCGGGTCGTGCGGGACATGCGGGACGCGCAGGTCACGCCCGACGCGCCCGACGCGCGGGCCGGCGACCGCGGTCTGTCCACCGTCGAGGTAGTGATCCTGGCCCCGGTGATGATCCTGTTCATCCTGGTGCTGGTGGCCTTCGGGCAGCTGGTCGACGGCCGGGGCGCGCTCGACGGCGCGGCCCGGGACGCCGCCCGCGCGGGGTCGATCCAGAAGGACCACGGGACGGCCATCGCCGAGGCGCGCAGGGCGGCCGAGGCCGACCTGACGGACGTGTGCTCCGGCCCGGTGTCGGTGACCCAGACCAGCGCGGGCTTCGAGCCCGACACCATCTTCACGGTCCGGGTGAGCTGCGAGGTGCGCGGCCTGGCGATGCTGGGCCTGGACGTGCCGACCACGCTGACGGCGAGCTTCAGCTCACCCCTGGACCCGTTCCGGAGGACGGCGTGAGACTCACCCCTGGACCCGTTCCCGAGAACGGTGTGCGAGGACTCGTGCGCGCGGGCCGCGGCTGGTGGGCCGCCCGGCGCCCGCAGCTGGACGACCGCGGCTCCGGAGCCGGCGCGGTCATCATCTTCGCCCTGGTCTTCCTGTCCCTGTCGGCCTTCGTCATCGACGGCGGCCTGTCCATCTCCAAGCGGGAACGGGCCGCCGACATCGCGGAACAGGCCGCCCGGTTCGCCGCCCAGGACATAGACCGCGGGTCCCTCTACGAGAACGAGAACGGCCCCGCGCCGATCAACTTCCAGAACTGCGACACACGGGTCAAGACCTTCGCCCGCGAGATGGACATGACCGGCGCGGACATCGCCGCCAGCCACTGTGTCGCGGCCGACGCCCAACGGGTGCAGGTCGAGATCCAGTTGACGTACTCGCCCGTCTTCACCGGAATGTTCTACGGCGGGAACGTGGTCGTCC
Source organism: Streptomyces sp. NPDC002265 (assembly GCF_040296125.1). Classification (NCBI taxonomy): domain Bacteria; kingdom Bacillati; phylum Actinomycetota; class Actinomycetes; order Kitasatosporales; family Streptomycetaceae; genus Streptomyces; species Streptomyces sp. NPDC002265. Next base: position 28,643 of record NZ_JBEOWS010000070.1, read on the forward strand.
ACGGCCAGGCGGTGGCGGAGAACGAGGTCGGCTGACCGGCCCCGCCCCGCCGAGCAGCAGAAGCAGAGGAACGGAATCCCCCCATGCGGTACGAAGAGAAGATCCCCAGGACATGGCTGACCCTCACCACGGTCCTCTACGTCGTCGGCATCGCCTGGATGGCCGTGGGCAGCCTGCCCGACGACCTCGGACTGTGGCTCGCCATGTCGGCGATGTTCCTGGTGCTGGTCTGGGTGCCCTTCAACGCGGTCCCGCTGTCGAAGTACGTCTACAACCGCATCCGGATCGACGGTGAGACGCTGCGGGTCGGCCGGGAGCGGATCGCGCTCGCCGACCTCGACCCCGCGTCCGTGCGGGCGGCCGCCGGGCAGCCGCAGCCGGGCCTGGTCCAGCGCCACGTGGCCGCCGCGGGCGCCCTCGACGTCCCGGTGCCGGGCCTGCGCGCCGCCGACCTCGGCAACCCCCGTCTGGTGGGCGGCGGTTGGTCCGTCCCGATGGGCATGGACAGCGCGGTGCTCGCGACGCGGGGCGGTGAGGCGCTGATGATCCCGACCCGGGACCGTGCGGCGTTCCTCGCTGCGCTCGGCGCGGCGCTCGGTGCCGACCAGGACAGGTCCTAGGGCGTTGCCGCCGCCCTTACCCGCTGTCAGCGGCAGTCCATAAGATTCAACGTAGTTCACCCCCGTCTCCACACCACCCCAGGACACCCGCCATGGCGCGACGCAGTACTCCAAGCTCCACGGGAAGCCCGGCCGGCCCGCGGAACCGCACTCCGCAGCCCGTGCGGCTGCGGCGGCGTACGTTCGGGGACTTCGTGAAGGCGTTCTTCGCCTTCGTCGCCCTGCTCGCGCTGGTCGTCGGCGTGCCCGGGGCGCTGGCCGTGGAGGTCGGGTGGCCGCTGCCCAGCGAGGCGCCGAGCCTCGACTGGCTGCAGCAGGAGATAACCGTCACGACGTTCCTGCACATCCTGACCGTCGTGGTCTGGCTGGCCTGGGCGCAGTTCACCGCGTGCGTCCTCGTCGAGGTGAAGGCGGCGGTGTCCGGTGTGGGCGTGCCGGGGCGGGTGCCCGGGTCCGGGCCCAGCCAGCTGCTCGCCCGCCAGCTCGTCGCGGCGCTGCTGCTCGTCGGCGCGACGGCCGCCAGCTTCACCCCGGGGCTCTCGCAGCTCGGGCACGGCATGGAGGGCAACCAGAAGGGGACCGTGGCCGCCGCGCAGGCGACGCCGGGACTGTTCGCGCAGCAGCAGGAGCAGGCCGCGTCCACCGCCGCCGCCCTGGCCGAGCAGGCTTCCCACGCGCAGGCCGACGCCGACAGCGGTACGGCCAAGGCGGGCGCCACGAAGTTCTACCGGATCCAGCCTCCCGAGGGGCGCCACCACGACTCCCTGTGGGAGGTCGCCCAGCGTCACCTCGGCGACGGCCGCAGGTACAAGGAGATCTACCAGCTCAACAAGGACCGTGTGCAGCCGGACGGTTCGCGGCTGTCCGAGGCCAGTCTCATCAGGCCCGGCTGGATCATGGAGATGCCGGGGGACGCGCGGGGCGGTGACCTCGTGGAGATGCCGGAGGCCGGTGCGGCGGTCTCGCCCGAGGTCCAGCAGCAGATCCACGACTACGCGAAGTCAGGCGACCACGCGAAGTCCGGCGACCACGCGAAGTCCGGGGACCAGGCACAGGGCGGGGACCAGCAGGGGGCCGACGCCTCCCGGGTGTCGCTGCCCGCGCAGCGGCCCGCGGGGGACGGCGCGCAGCAGCACGGGCAGACGGCCTCCGCCGACTCCGCAGACTCCGGCGACCAGGCCTTCGGACTGCCCGAGGCGCTGCTCGGCGCGCCGCTGCTCGCCGCCGGTCTGCTCGGCGCGCTCGGCCGCCGGCGCCGGCAGGCGCTGTGGCAGTCGGCCATCGGGGCCGTCGGCGGCCGCCGTGGCATGGAGCCGCCGACCCCGACCGGTGACGCCCTGGACGTCCAGGACGCGCTGCTCGTCGGCGCCGACCCCGAGGGCGTACGGCTCCTCGACCGCTCGCTGCGCGGGCTGTCCGCGGCCCTCGCCGACGAGTCGCGCGCCCTGCCCACCGTGTACGCGGCCTGGCTCAGCAACGGTGACCTGCACCTCCAGCTCGCCCAGGCCGCGGGCAAGCCGCCCGCGCCGTGGCAGCTCGGCCAGGACCAGACCTTCTGGGTGCTGAGCCGCGCCGACGCCGCGCGGTACGACGACCTCGACACCGCCGCCCCCTACCCCGGCCTGGTCAGCCTGGGCACCATGGACGACTCGCGGCTGCTGCTCAACCTGGAGGCCGTGCCCGGCATCGTCTCCCTGAGCGGCCGCGAGGCCGACCGGGCCGCCGTGTTCGCCTCCGTCGCCGCCGAACTCGCCACCAACGGCTGGTCGGACCGGATGACCATCACGCTCGTCGGGTTCGGCGAGGACCTCACCCCGCTCGCGCCCAACCGGCTGCGTCACCTCGACGGCATCGAGGCGCTCGTCGAGGCCATGGAGGCGGAGACCCGGCAGCGCCGGGGCGCGCTCGGCGCCGCCGGGCACGACTCCGTCCTCACCGGACGCACCGGCCCTGCCCAGCACACCCGTTGGGCCCCGCACCTGGTGCTGCTCGCCGCCCAGCCGTCCGCCGAGGACGCCGTCAAGCTGGCCGAACTGGCCAGCGACGCAAGCCGGCTGGGCATCGGCTATCTCGTCGGCACCGAGACCGGCCATCTGCCCGGCGCCGCCTGGGAGATGGAGATCAGCGGCGACGGCACCCTGCGCGCCCCGCTGCTCGGCCTGGAGCTGGCCGCGCAGATGCTGCCGGCGGCCCAACAGCAGGCCGTCGTCGAGCTGTTCGTGCAGGCGGACCCCGAGCACGGCCCGGACGGGCCGACGACGACCCCGCCGTTCCTGGTCGACATCAGCGAGCAGGGCCGCCCGGCCGTGTACGCCCGCCTCGTGGGCTCGTACGAGATCATCGGTCTGGAGGCCCCCGAGGACGAGCGCAGCGCGCTGCTGCACGAGGCGCTGGCCCTGTTGCTGCTGCACCGCGAGGGTGTGCACCCTCGGGTGCTGTCCTCCGCGCTGTGGCCGCGCGGGGTCACCGACGACGTGCGCGACGCGCTGATCGAGCGGCTGCGGGCCTGGCTCGGCACCGATCCGGACGGCTCGCCCCGGCTCACCGCCGACGCGACCGGACGGCTCACCCTCGCCCGGTCCGTCGTCTCCGACCTGGACGTGCTGCGCTCCCTCTACCACGAGGCCACCCAGGGCAAGGGCGTCGACAGCCGGGTCGTGCGCGGCCGGCTGCTCACGGACGCGCTGGTGCTGGTGCGCGGTCCGCTGCTCGCCGACCGGGCCGAGGGCCGCTACCGCTGGCTCACCCACGAGATCGTCGACGCCCAGCTGCCGCTGCTCGTCGCCGACATCGGGCTCGCGCTGTCCGAGTTCCACCTGGAGAAGGGCCGCGCGGAGAAGGCCATCGAGGCGCTGAACGCGGCCGTGCGGACCGCCTCGGCCGACGAGCGGCTCTGGCACGAGCTGCTGCGCGCCACGCACGCCACCGGGGACACGGACCGGCTCACCGCGCTCGCCGCCGACCTCGTCGGACGCAGCGGCGCGCGCGGTCTGCCGCCGCGCACCGAGGCGCTGCTCGACGAGCTGCTGCCGAGCTGGCGCGAC